>CAZIAG010000077.1:0-11575 GCA_964537375.1 uncultured Roseivirgaceae bacterium | reverse complement strand
TTCCCCCTTCGGTCAGCGTCAAGTGTACAAATGAAAACAACGAATCCGACAATTCAAAAACGCGGTTTTTAGCCTAAAAACGCAGATTGTGGATAACTTTGTTGATGAATTGTGGATGATAAGTTATTGGCAAATAGCCGATTAAACGCCGGCAAGTTAGCCCTTTGTTTCAGTGTAGAAAGCCGGCCCGGCAGCAAAAAAAATTTTTTGTTTGGCGAAAAAACCTGACAACCACCCCCACCTGGCAAATTTTCTCGCCGGGCCCTGTTATTTCATCATCTTTTGCTACCTTTGCAGTCCCATTTTTGAGAAACTATGTACGCAATTGTAAACATTGCCGGAAAACAGTTCAAAGTGGCTAAAGATCAATATATCTACGCCCCGAAACTGGATGGCGAGGCCGGGTCGACGGTCAAGTTTGACCAGGTTCTCCTCACCGACGACGGGACGACAGTAAATATTGGCGCCCCTACTGTTCAAGGAGTTGCTGTTTCTGGAAAGATCCTGGAACACGTAAAAGGCAACAAGGTGATTGTCTTCAAGAAAAAGCGCCGTAAGGGCTACCAGGTGAAAAATGGCCATCGCCAGCAATTCACCAAGGTTCAAATTGAAAGCATCGGATAACATTGAATCAGTTGGGCCTGCGCCTAATCGTTAGCGCGCGGCCCATATGAAAACAAACTATTATGGCACACAAAAAAGGCGAAGGTAAAGTAAAAAACGGCCGCGAATCGGAAAGTAAACGCCTCGGCATAAAGGTTTTTGGCGGCCAAAAAGTTATTGCTGGAAACATCATCGTTCGCCAGCGCGGGACCAAACACCACCCTGGCGAAAATGTGGGAATGGGCAAGGATCATACTTTGTTCGCGCTCACCAATGGCGTGGTTGTTTTCAAGCGTGGAAAGAACGACAAGTCTTTTGTTTCTGTTCAGCCCGTTGCTGAGGCCTGACGCAACAGGGTCGACCCAATATTTGCAGAAAGGGCCGGAAGTCATTCCGGCCCTTTCCTTTTTAAACACGAGCCGGATTATATGAACTTCTGACCCTACCGTCCACCGGAATACCCCATCCAGGGATGGCCTTCAGGCATCTAAAACGGCTCGCGTCGATTTGCAATCCATTCATCCAGGCATTTAAGGCCAGTATTCCGCTATTCGACGGAAAATATTCCGGTTCACCAAAAGTCTACTATCAACATTTCCTTACCCCGTTCTGAGGTATTTTTAATTATATTTTTATACCATAGATTTGGTTAGTCTTAACCTAAAACCATAATCTATGAGACAGTTTTTACTAACCTGTTTCGGTGTTGCTATTGCGTTCTTTTCCATAGCGCAGCAGCGAACCGTGTCAGGTACGGTGACCTCAACGGAGGATGGAACGCCGTTACCTGGTGTCAACGTGGTCGTCAAGGGCACCACCGTTGGTACATCGACCGATGCGAATGGCAAGTATTCGCTGGACGTACCCGCAAGCGCGACCGCGCTGATCTTTTCATTTATTGGACTTGAGTCTCGGGAGATCGAGATCGGTGAAAAGACCGTGATCGACGTTTCTCTCGCTCTCGACATCACTCAGCTAAGCGAGGTGGTCGTCGTGGGGTACGGAACTCAAATGAAGCGCGACCTGACAGGAACCGTGGCCTCGATCACCGGGTCAGAAATCGCACAATTGCCCAATCAGAGTTTTGAGCAGGCACTTGGTGGACGTGCCGCCGGTGTCCAGATCACGGTACCCAATGGTGTGCTCAACAACCCGCCCGTTATCCGCGTGCGTGGTGTGAACTCAATTTCGCTTAGCTCATACCCCCTGATTGTCATTGACGGTATTCCGACCTTCACTGGCGACCAGTCAGCGAACTCGGCTGCCAACAACCCGTTGGCTAACCTGAATCCGTCGGATATCGAGAGTATCGACGTATTGAAGGATGCATCGGCAGCGGCGATCTATGGATCGCGGGCCAGCGCCGGCGTAATTCTGATTACCACCAAGCGCGGCAGGATGGGGCAAAAGGCAAGTGTGTCCCTGGATTCCTGGGTCGGTATGTCACAGCCATTCAGGCTAGTCGACGTGCTCAATGCAGAAGAGTATTTGATGATCAAAAATGAAGGGGCGGCGAACGCTGGTCTGCCTCAGCAGTTCTTCATGAACCAGGATGCAAACGGAAACAACATCGACACCAATTGGTACGATCACATCTACCAGAACGGGGTGGCCCACTCCAACAACCTGAGCTTCTCAGGGGCGACGAACACTACGAGCTACTACCTCTCGGTAGGGCACACGAACCAGGAAGGAATGATTCGTGAAAACTCGTTCGAGCGTACGAATGGACGTCTGAACCTCGATCACAAAGCCAACGATTGGATCAGTCTGGGCGCCAACATTTCATATGCCAATTCAATCAACCGCGCGCCCAATACAGGATCACTTCCCGGTCAGGCCTTTAACACTGCCGGTATTGCCCGCTTGGCATTTGTAACAGCTCCGATAGTTGCACCGTTCCTCAACGACGGCTCCTACAACATCGCGTCGAACAACCAGATCGGTCGTCTGAACAACCTGCAGCAGGTCGGATTCTATAACCCGGTGTACATTTTGGACAAGAACAAAATGTCATCCGAGAGCAATCAAATCCAGGCTAGTTTGTATTTGAACTGGCGTCCCATCGAGGGACTGAACCTCCGCTCGACTTATGGGATCGATCGCCTCGGCGTTGAAAACGTGTTGTTCTATTCGGCCGGACACGGTGATGGTTTCGGTTCCGGTGGGGTCGCTACGAACACCTTGCGCACGTTGAACCGTTGGAACTGGCAGAACACACTGCAATACGAATTTGACCTCTCCGAAGAGCATGACCTCTCGCTGCTGATCGGTAACGAACAACAATATACCTCCACCCTGGGCTGGGGTGCCAGCCGTACCGTGGTAGCCGATCCATTCTTCGAACTGTTCCAGGGTAATTTCACCACCATCAACCCGGCTGGCCTCGCTCAAGGCGAGAACTATCTGGTTTCGTTCTTCGGTCGTCTTAATTACGATTTTAACAATAAGTACTACGCGACCATGAATATTCGCCGCGACGGTTATTCGGCGTTTGCCGCGGGTAAAAAATACGGTGTCTTCTACGGTGGTTCACTGGGATATACGATCTCTGAAGAGGAGTTCTTCAAATCCTCCGGTATTTCCAACACGTTCAGCTACCTTAAGTTGAAGGCCAGCTATGGTTCCGTGGGGAACACACAAGGCATTGACAACTACGCGTCATTGCAACTGTACAATTCAGGACTGTATGCTGATGATCCCACCCTGGTATTCAGCCAGGCCGGCAATACCAACCTTCAATGGGAAACCAGTATCAAGACTGACGTTGGATTCGCTTTCGGACTCTTCCAAGATCGCATCGAAGGTGAATTGGTTTACTACATCAATACTATTGAAGACATGATCCTGCCCGTTCCTCAGGCTCCGTCCAAAGGTATTCCAGGCAACTCCATTGACGAGAACATCGGCTCAATGGAGAACAAAGGTATCGAACTTACCTTAAGAGGAACGGCCATTGACCGCGGTGACCTCCGCTGGACTGTTGGGTTCAACTTCACTACGTTGAACAACCTCGTGACCAAACTTGCCGGGTCAGACATTAGAACTGCCACAGCGGGCCTGGAGACGGCCAACATCACACGCGTAGGCGAATCGATTGGCAGCCTGGAAGTTGTTGAAACGGTCGGTATCAACCCTGCCACTGGCCAGCGCATGTTCCGGAAAGGTGATGGTACGATTGTACAGTATGACCACGCTGCCGCACCGGCCAACCGCTGGACTGTCGTAAGCGATGGTTCCGTTACTACCGCCCCGACCACCGTGGACGACGGTAAGATCATTGGACCGACCCTCCCGACTTACTACGGCGGTTTTGACAACACACTGCGGTATAAGAACTTCGACCTGAACATCTTCTTCCAATTCTCGGGAGGAAACTATGTGTACAATGGATCCAAGGCCGGCTTGAGGGATATGCGCTTCTGGAACAACGAAAAGGAAGTGTTGAACAGATGGACACCTGAAAATCAATCCGGTACCATTCCACGTATTGTATTGGGTGACAATGTTTCCAACGGCTCTGCCTTCCCCATCTCCGAGAACGTAGAAAAGGCAAACTTTATCAGGGCACGTAATATTTCCCTGGCCTATAATTTCAATCGTTCATTGCTCGACAAGCTTAAGGTCCAGAACCTACGAGTGTATGCACAAGTGCAGAATGCATTCATCATCACCCCTTACACTGGCTTCGATCCTGAAGTTTCCACGAATGGAAACAGCACGACAGGCATTGGCGTTGATCGAAATACTGTTGGACAAGCCAGGACGTTTACGGTTGGTTTAAATCTTGGTCTGTAATCACATGAAACGAATTTTCACCATGAAAACATTCTTTAAGAATAGATTCGCAAGTACGCTGTTCTCAAGCGTGCTGCTCACCGGTGTTTTCTCCTGTAATCAGGACTTGTTGGAGCCAATACCGAAGACGTCATTCTCGGACCTCGTCGTGTTTGATACGCCAGAAAGGATTGTTCAACAGATCAATGGCTTGTATGACGGAATGAAGAGTGGCCAATTCCTCGGCGGTCGGTACTTCGTATACATCGAAGTCAGGGCCGACGAGTTCCTGAACGAAACCACCAATGGGGTGACCGCGTTGGAAACGTGGAGACACACACAGGTTGCCACTACCAACGAGGTCAACAACCTTTGGGCTGCTGCCTATGCAGCTATCAACCGCGCAAACCTGTTCCTGGAAGGGATTGACGCAAATGAAGCGAAATATGTTCCTCCGGTGTTTCCGGCCAACTTTGCTAGCACCACCGTACCACAGTACAAGGCCGAAGCACGGTTCCTGAGGGCACTCGCTTACCACTCTCTTTTACAGCTCTATGCACGTCCGTATGCAGATGGGAATGGCTCCAGAGTATCCGGGTAAGTGCAGGCCTGATTCTAGCGCCGAGAAGAGTTCTGCCAACAACGATCTTGCCCGCAGTACTGTGGCCGAGGTCTACGCCCAAATCCTCGACGATTTGACCTATGCCGAACAGAATTTGCCAACCGATTACGGCGACGATTACCTGAACACGACCAGGGCTCACCGGAACACGGCTATCGCTTTGAAGACGCGTGTGTATCTGCATATGCAGGACTACGGCAACGTGATCACCGAAGCCAATAAAATTGTGTCGGCCAATGCCCCGTTCGTGGCTTCATCGGGAGTGCCTCATGCGCTTCAGGACGATTTCATCGATGTCTTCTCTCCGCCATACACAACGACAGAGAGCATCTTCTCGATGCCGTTCACACCAAGTGACCTTCCTGGAACGCAAAATGGTCTCGGCAGCTACTTCAACCCTGGTCCCGCCGGTATCGGTGACTATTCCCTCAATCCTAACGGGATTTACGGCGATTTCACCGCTTGGCCCGCGGATGACGAGCGCAGGGAAATGACATCTGAAGTATCGGGAAAACCCTATCTCCGGAAATGGCCGAGTGGACCCCAGCACGTCGATTATGCTCCGGTTATCCGTTATGCAGAAGTATTGCTGAACCTGGCTGAAGCTCTCGCGCGCTCGACCGGCACGGTAGATGCTCGTGCGGTAGCTCTCGTAAATGCCGTCCGCCAAAGGTCAGACGCCGACTTCACGCATGCGCCTGCCAATAACCAGGAACTGATCGATGCGATTATGCTGGAACGCCGTATCGAACTTCTTGGTGAGGGATTCCGTTCGAGCGATTTCACTCGAAACTTGATGGATATTCCCGGAAAGGCGTCTGTGGGATCAGTTCCTCCATCAGCGACAATTTACATTTGGCCGATTCCAATCACAGAATTGAATGCCAATAATTTGATGGTGGGTAACGACTAGTCGGCCCTTACTCAAGGGTACAAAGGCTGCCTTCAGGGCGGCCTTTGTTTTTTAATTTCAATCCTGATACCCGCCAGCACTCAATAAAGCATTTCGCCCAGATGCCCTTATCGCCAGTGATGGCCGCCTGAAAGATTTTTTTTAAAGGAATCCTGTTTCATCTTTGCCGGATGAATTTCAAGAACGACCTGATTCTTCGAACACTGCGAGGCGAAAAAACTGAACGTACCCCCGTCTGGCTGATGCGCCAGGCAGGCCGAATACTTCCCGAATACAGAAAAGTCCGCGCTTCAGCCGGCGACTTCAAGACATTGGTCAAAACACCAGAAATGGCCGCGGAGGTTACCGTCCAACCTGTAGATATTCTTGGCGTTGACGCCGCTATTATCTTTTCCGATATCCTCGTGGTGCCGGAGGCAATGGGACTGAACTACGAAATGGAGGAAAAGAAAGGTCCTGTATTTCCAGAGCGAATAACCAGGGAGCAAGATATTCAGAAACTCCATATCGCCGCGGGTAATGAACTCAAATATGTGTTGGACGCAATCAGGCTTACGAAACAGCATCTTGACCAGCGCGTGCCCCTCATCGGCTTCGCGGGTGCCCCGTGGACGATCTTCGCGTACATGGTCGAGGGAAAGGGAAGCAAGACATTCAGCGAAGCCAGGAAGATGCTCTATCAACGTCCCGAGCTGGCCCATCGCGTTCTGGACATGATTACACTTTCCACCGTGAACTATCTGCAAGCACAGATCGACGCGGGGGCAGACATCATACAGATATTCGATTCATGGGCGGGGGTCCTTCCTCCGCAGCTTTATGAAGAGTTCTCATTGCGCTACATCTCCACCATATGCGACACAATCGACTCCGTTCCCATCATCGTATTTGCTAAGGGAGGTTTTTTTGCACGAGAAAAAATGAATGCACTCAACTGCGAAGGCATTGGCCTCGACTGGAACATGAATATCGCCGAATCACGAAACCTCATTCCCGACAAAGTACTCCAAGGAAACCTCGACCCCTGTGCGCTCTACGGAACGATGGATCAAGTGAAGGCCGAGACCGAACGAATGCTGCGAGCGTTTGGCCCATCGAAACACATTGCCAATCTTGGACACGGTCTCTATCCTGACACCGAAGTCGATAAAGTAAAGTGCTTCATCGATACGGTGAGAAATTTTTACCACATCGAACGTGAGGCTTGAGGCACCTCACTCACTCCGCAGCGATTTCACCGGGTTGGCCATTGCGGCTCGAATAGACTGATAGCTCACCGTAAGTAATGCAATGGCGAGGGCCGCAAATCCGGCAAGCAGGAAAACGCCGGGCCCCAACTGTATACGATAGGCAAATGCCTCCAGCCAGTTGTTCATGATGTACCATCCCGGCGGCACTGACAACAGGAATGCCACACCAACCAGTTTGGTAAAATCCTTTGAAAGCAACAGAACCACACTTCGCACTGATGCCCCCATCACCTTACGGATGCCGATCTCCTTCGTACGAAGGTTAGCCATGTATGCCGCCAGTCCAAAAAGACCGATACACGCGATGATAATTGCCAACACCGAAAACACCGCAAAGATTTGGCCCGCCCGTCTTTCATTGTCGTATTGTGCGCTAAGGCCTTCATCCATAAAGCTGTATCGGAACGGTTGATTCGCGTCGAACTTATCCCAAACCGCTTTCAGGTTCGCGACCGTGCTCTCCAAATCACTTCCCTTTACTTTGACATAACCAAACACGCCGCCGTTATTACCAAAGCGTTCCATACTCTGAATGGTCAGCGGTGTAATTTCATCCCGAAGGGATTGGAAATTGAAATCCTTTATAACACCGATTATGGTGTATGTGACAGTGGCATTTCCTTCCGGAGTCTGTTGAACCTGATACAACTTCGTCCCGATCGGGTCGGTGATATCCATAGCTCGAACAGCGGCTTCGTTCACTATAATAGACAGCGAATCGTTGGTTTCCTCCGAAAACGGTCGACCTTTGGCGAACTCGAAATTCATGGTCTGAGCGAAGGCATCGTCGATGTTCAGCGTCTTCGTTGTCAGTATCTCTGAAGAGCCTTCCGGCTGCCATTGCGAACCGAAAAAACCCGCGACACCCAACAGCGCAGAGGATCGTCCGGCGTCGACGACTTCGGGAAGGCGTTTAACTTCGTCCATAAAAACACGACTTTGTGGCCCGAGAAGGAACAAGCGCTCGACGATCACCACGTGATCCTTATCGAAACCAAGAGCCTTATTCCGCATAAACTGCATCTGCTGACCGACGACAAGGGTTCCAACGATCAGGACGATCGAGACAAAAAACTGAAATACGACCAAGCCGTTTCGCAATAGTGATCCCCTGGTCCCTGATGTCATCCATCGACCTTTCATTATTGTCACGGGGTTCATCGACGAAAGCACGAATGCAGGATAACATCCGGCGAGAAATCCGACTAAAAGGGCAATTCCGCATAACGTCAACACAATCGGGCCGTCAAGCGCAAAGGCAAGTTGCTTATTCGCCAGCGAATTGAACGAAGGGAGTACAAGGTACACAATGGCTGTAGCTACCATTGTTGCGGTCATGCTGAGAACAATCGACTCAATCAGGAATTGCGAAACGAGTTGATGCCGCAGGGAACCCATAGTCTTTCGCACACCCACCTCACGGGCGCGCTCAGCAGAACGGGCGGTGGCGAGGTTCATGAAATTGATACAGGCAATGACAATAACGAGGATGGCTATTGCAATCAGGAAGTAGATATAGTAAATGTTTCCACCCTGTTCCTGTTTCGCCTCCAGGTTGGTTGGGTCAAGGTGTATCGACGTCAATGGCTGGAGGAAATACCGGTAACCATTGCCTTCCTTTTTGTAGTCTTCCCAACTCTTGTCGAGATTCTGTTCAATCTGCGCCGCAGCATAGCGATCCACTAACTGAGGGAACCGTGATTCTATATCCTGTGGATCAGCATCCGATGTGAGTTCAACGTACGTGTGTGCACTAAACGCCGTGAAATTGATTCTGCCGAATGCGTCAGGATTGAATTTGAAGAGGACGTCAAAGTCGAAATGCGATTGAGGAGGGACATCTTCGCAGATAGCGGTTACAACGCGTTCCTGATTGAAAATCGTTAACGTCTTGCCAAGCGGATCATCATCGCCGAAGTACTTTTTGGCAGTGGAAGCAGTGAGAACCACATCATTCAGCTGATTGAGGGCTTTTTGTGCATCTCCCTTCAATACCTTGATTGAAAACACGTCGAAGAAATTCGAATCTGCCGCGATCACAAAGTCCTCTTCGAATGTCTTTTCTTCCGTGGCGGAAATCGGTACCCTGACCAGCGTGTTTTGAAATGGACCCACCATTCGAACAACCGAACGAACTTCAGAAAATTCTTCTGGGATCACGTCAGCATAGGAATGAGGGATAATGGCATAGTTGGTGGAATGATTTGGATAAATTCTTTCGAGAACGACCTTGTAAATTCGATCTGCCTTTTCATGAAAGCGGTCGTAGCTGGTTTCATCGCGCACAAACATCGCAATCAAAAGGAAGCTGGCGATACCCGTCGACAACCCGAGGACATTGATGATGGTGTAAATCTTTTGCTTGAGCAGGCTGCGGATAGCCATTCGAATGTAACTTCGGAACATAGGCAAGTTTGGTAATGGCGTGAGGAAATCAATCCGTGTGCCACCATCAACCCGACGAAAACGATCGAATTAGTGCACTCACCATGCCAACTAAGAAGGGGAATGTCCGGAAACCAAAAAAGAATGCCCGCAATCGGACGCTATTGGAGCATTCGCAGAAGGGTAGAAAGTCTGCTTTTGAGGTTTCTTCTGTCCACTATAAAATCAAGGAATCCGTGTTCAAGAACGAACTCAGCACTTTGGAAACCTTTAGGCAAATCTTTTCCAATGGTCTCACGGATCACACGCGGACCGGCGAAGCCGATCAGAGCGCCGGGCTCAGCGATGTTGAAATCACCGAGCATGGCGTACGAAGCGGTAACGCCACCCGTAGTTGGATCAGTAAGCAATGAAATGAACGGAATCTTCGCCTGGTCCAGCAAGGCGATTTTTGCTGACGTTTTGGCCATTTGCATTAGCGACAAACCAGCCTCCATCATTCGAGCCCCACCGGAGCGCGATATCATAATAAAAGGTTTCTGATTTTGGAGGCTATGGTCCATCGCACGCGCGATCTTTTCACCGACGACAGACCCCATCGAGCCGCCGATGAAACTGAAGTCCATGCAGCCCACGGTTACATCAAGGTTGCTCATCTTGCCATACGCCGTGCGTACCGCGTCTTTCAAACCTGATTTTTTTTGCGATTCCCTGATGCGGTCGGGATATGACTTTGTATCGCGGAACGCCAACGGATCCGCGGATTCCATATCCGCGTCCAATTCTGTGAACTGGTTGTTGTCGAAAAGGATCTCGAAGTACTCGGCCGATCCAATTCGGACATGATATTCTTCTTCCGGTACAACATAGGCGTTGTTCTTAAGTTCACGCGTGTGAACGATCTTCCCTCCGGGAGATTTGAACCAAAGCCCATCCGGAACTTCGCGCTTTGCTTCCGTCGGTGTTAGGATACCTTTGTCGCTGCGCTTAAACCAAGACATATCTGATTTGTTTATGTCGGCCTGAGCCGATGTTATGCGAGGTCGATAGATTTATCCAGGTACACGTCCTGGATTGCATTAAGGATTTCAATGCCTTCCTTCATCGGACGTTGAAAAGCTTTTCGACCCGATATAAGTCCCATTCCACCAGCGCGCTTGTTGATGACCGCCGTCCGGACTGCATCTGCCAAATCGCTGGCACCTTTCGATTCGCCGCCGGAGCTAATGAGTCCAGCCCGACCGTTGTAACAGTTTATTACCTGATAGCGGCAGAGGTCGATCGGATGATCTGAGGTCAACTCAGTGTAAATGCGTTCATCGAGTTTTCCATAAGATGAGCCACCGGTATTCAATGCCTTATATCCACCGTTGTTCTCCGCCAGCTTCTGTTTGATAATGTCTGCCTGAATAGTAACGCCCAGGTGATTGGCCTGACCTGTGAGGTCCGCCGAAACGTGATAGTCGACGCCATCCTTCTTGAAAGCATTATTTCGGATATAGCACCAAAGAATGGTCGCCATACCCAACTCGTGCGCGCGTTCAAACGCCTCGGCGACTTCGATGATCTGGCGTGAGGAGTTCTCAGACCCGAAATAAATAGTAGCGCCTACCGCCACCGCACCAAGGTTCCAGGCGTCCTCCACTGACCCAAACATGATCTGGTCATGTTTGTTCGGATAGGTGAGCAGTTCGTTATGATTTATCTTAACAATAAATGGAATCTTGTGAGCGTACTTCCTCGACATCATAGCCAACACACCGAAGGTGGTCGCAACGGCGTTACAGCCTCCCTCGATGGCAAGCTTGACAATGTTCTCCGGATCGAAATACAGCGGGTTCTTGGCAAATGATGCCCCGGCGCTGTGCTCGATGCCCTGATCGATAGGAAGGATTGAGAGATAGCCCGTGCGGGAAAGTCTACCGTTTCCGAACAGAGTCTGAAGGCTCCTTAGTGTTTGAACATTTCTGTTTGTCGGCGCAAAGACCGTATCGACGAAATCAGGCCCCGGTTGATGAAGAACAC
>CAZIAG010000076.1:0-11596 GCA_964537375.1 uncultured Roseivirgaceae bacterium | reverse complement strand
TACCTTTCAGGCACTCATTGACCAGGCCCCAAGACTGACCATCATCTCGATGGAGCGCATCATCGATGAGCTGAACAAGATCATCCTAAGCAACATCCCCTCCTACGGTTTCAAACTCCTGTTTCACAGTGGCCTTCTCAAACAGTTTTTTCCAGAACTGGTGGCCCTGCACGGTGTTGAATACGTGGGAAACAATGCCCACAAGGACAATTTCTTTCACACCCTCCAGGTCCTGGACAACGTTGCCCGAGTGTCGGACAACCTATGGCTTCGGTGGGCCGCTATCCTCCACGATATCGCCAAACCCGCTACCAAACGCTACGACAAGGTCCACGGGTGGACATTCCACGGTCACGAAGACCGAGGCGCCCGAATGGTCCCGGGAATCTTTCGCCGACTAAAACTGCCCATGGATGAGCGCATGGATTACGTGAGAAAGCTGGTAAGACTTCATCTCCGGCCGATTCCGTTGGCGAAAAACGTAACGGACTCCGCTATACGCCGTCTGCTGTTTGATGCCGGCGATGCGATCGACGACCTGATGACCCTTTGCCGCGCCGACATCACCTCAAAGAACATGGCCAAAGTGGATCGCTTTCTACGCAACTTCGACCTCGTTGAGCGGCGGATGAAGGAAGTCGAAGAAAAGGATCACATCCGAAACTTCCAGCCTCCGGTCACCGGCGACGAAATCATGCAGATGTTCAACATCCCTCCCGGAAGGATCATCGGTGAATTGAAGGAACACATCAAGGAAGCAATCCTCGAAGGCCAGATCGCCAACGACCGGAAGGAGGCGCTGGCCTTGTTGAATCGTCTTGCTACAGAAAAGGGATTGATTGCGAAGGGCAACTGAAGATTTATTCCCATTTTGGTGCCGTTTTCCCATCGTTCCCATTCCTGGCAATTTTCTCAAATTGGTCCGAAAAAGTGCCGGAACCGCGTTAAAACCGCAATGCCGAATCCTGGGAATAGCACTCAGGTCCAAAGGAGGATGTGTAAAGATGCATTTTCAGGGACGTGATTCTGACGAAGAACGCAGCGTTCAGGCATTCCCGAAGTGCAGCCCATTGGTATAATCGCTTTGTCGCGCAAAATGCACCAGGCTCGCAACAGATCCCGTCTACCAGCGCACTCGCCTCGGCCACTCAGTCTTTCAAGAACGTCGGGCAAGGAATATAGCGTTGCTTCTTCGGCCTGTGACCTGTAGCGGCAAGCTCAATTTTGTATTTCAACGCCACCTCGTGTGCTCCACCGGAGATCGGGCCCAATTCAGAGACCGTCACATCGTAACTATACGTCAATTCAAAAGTCTCCAGCTGAAAACCAAGGATCACCACCACCGCGTCGTGGCTCACATTGTCCAGCACATTCTGCTGGATCGGAATGCCGCGATACCACAGTCCAAGCATAACAGGCTCGTAAAGAAAATAGGTACCCACGTCTAGTTGGTCAAATTGACCTTGTTGCTTGTAAACAAAGGAAGGCATGAATGCCGCGACACGGCTCTTCCTGAACAACCCGTGGTCAAGGGGGATGCGCATACCTCCGTGAATAGACGTTTTCATCGGGATCAATGCTTCCTCGCCGATCATCGAACGATTCGGAGTATTCAGGTGAGCAACCGAGAAACCCACCCAGTACTTTTCGCTGTAGGCTAACACGCCAGCACCAAAGTCAAAGTAAGATGTGCTCTGGATGTTGGAGAATACCGGATCATCCGACGGGATATTTCCATTGGAATCAAACTCGAGTTGGTCGCCAAAAACCAGTTTGCTGAAGTCGATATTCCTGTAACCCAAACCAAAATTCAGTCCTGACGATAACACCCACTTATCCTTCAGCACAAGTTTGTAGGCATATTGAAAGTTCAGTGTCGTCGATCGAAGACTGGCCGTTCCCGCCTTGTCGGTCATGATCATTATCCCCAACCCACTGTTCAGGTGATTGAAGTTGTAATCGTACGACAGCGCATAGGTAACAAAACCATTGGTGACGTTGGGCCATTGATTCCTGTGATTGGCAATAAAGCGATGATCCGAGGCCGTGCCTGTGAACGCCGGATTCAGCACCAGCGGCGCCGCATAGTACTGCGAAAACTCCGGGTCCTGGGCGTGAGCAGAAATTACCCATGCCAACGAAAGCATCGTAATAAAAAACTTTCTCATCTCAACGCATTAGGTGAATATCGCCGACACGAGTGACCTGTTGCCCATCCGCGTAGGTCGCGATGATCTTGTATACATACACATCCTGCTGGCAGAGCTTTCCCTGGTAGTATCCGTCCCACCCTTCCATAGGATCCTTCGTTTCAAACAGAAGCTGGCCCCATCGGTTAAAAACCATCATCTGGAACTCGGTCACGCCTTGCAGGATTGGACGAAAGACGTCGTTCTGACCGTCACTGCTTCCGGGACCAAGCAGGTTGGGTGAAAACGCATTCGGCACAAGCATGCGCCCCGTCCGGATCGTGCGGACTCCCGCTTCGAGCACGCGCGTATCAGAGCACCCTTCCGTGTTCGTCGCCGTCAGCGTGATCGTGAATACACCTTCGACGTCGTAGATATGTTCCGGCTCGAACAACATCGAGGTAGTCCCGTCACCAAAGTCCCACAAGTACGACGTGGCGCCGAAACTCTGGTTGTCCGTGTACAGAACGCCCCCTGGAAACGGAACCTGCAACGGCTTCACGTTGAACTGCGCAATAGGAGTTGGAAAAACCTCGATGATGAATTGCTTGACGATCTGCGCCGACTGACCGATGGAGTTCGAGGCGGTCAATGTCACCGTATAAACGCCCGGATCGTAATACACATGCATCGGGTTGACGGCACTGGATGTCGGCTCTCCATCGCCAAAATCCCAGACGTAAGTGCCTGGATCGGTATACTGTGAAAGGTTGGTGAAGTTCACCGTCAGCGGTGCGCACCCCGACGGCGGGTCATAGGTGAATTCCAACTCAGGCAACGGAGCAAGAATTTCCACGGTAGCCGAATGCGATTCGGTACAATTCGCGCTGGTTACGGTGAGCGTAATCGTGTAGGTACCCCACGACGCATACGTGTGAGAAGCGACGTTAGGATCATCACTGGTGGTCTGGTCACCGAAATCCCAATGATACGTCCACGGGCCGGCATTCGTGAGGTTAACCAGTTCCACCGTAGCTGAAGGGTATTGCTGTGATGCCGGCGTCACGCCAAACAACGCATTTATGTTATCGCTTACACCCACGCCTGCCGTTTTTGTTGTCGGTGTACTGGAACAGTTCGCGAAATTCTCCGTCGCCAACACGACTTCGACTACCTGGTCAACCGTCGAAGAGCGTAACACTTCAAAGTCAAACGTGTGTCCGATGGTGGTCGAACTGAACAGCGTCACCCCGTTCGAGGTGACGGTCCAGTCGTACTCCTTCAATCCCTGTTGCGCCGCCGTAAAACGAAAGCCAATCCGGTCGCACGTGACGGCAATAGTATCGAGAGCAAAATCCGACGACGGAACGGGGTTTACGCGTATCACCCGCGTTGAATCACCGGAACACCCGGTCGGCAAGGTGGCCATTAACGTCACGAAATAATCCTGGATGGCCTCCGTATTGTTCACAAACTCAAAACCGTATTCCGGATCAGTACCGCTGCTCTCCTGCGATATGACACCCTGTGAATCGCTGATCGTCCAGATAAACTCCGTCGGATTCATCGCCAGTGTCTGATCGTCTACCTCAAACGACACGGGTACGGGACTACAATTGCTGTTAAAGGGCGAATAGTTGAGCGAGACAAATCCAGCCTTCGGCGCGGGATAAACGGTGACGGTCTGCGGCGGCGTCGTTTGCTCACACCCATTCACCGTGACCACCCGAAGCCTCATTTGATAGTCAACACTGGCATTACCATCATTTACAAACACGCGGGTATAGATGCTACCAAACCCCGGGTCTGAAGGACGTTGGGTTGAATCCGCTTGAAAGCCGGACCCGCTGTCAATTTCCCAAACGTACTGCGCAATATCGTCAGGCTGTCCGTTGATCGCTTCGTTCGTGAAGTTGACGATTAGCTCACTACACCCGGAAGTACGGTCTGCCGTGAAAGCAGCGTTCGGCAATGGATGTACCGTCACCTCCTTCTCGATCAACGATGCGCATGAACCCAGGTCGGTAACCACCCGCAAGGCTACCCGGTGACTTCCTGCTGACGGGAAGACGTAGGTGAAACTTTCCTGGTCGTTCAATGAGGGGTCAGGATCGAACGTCACGCCGTCGTAGTCCATATCCCATTCGCGGGAGATGATCTGTTCGGCAAAGATCGGGTCCGTGGTGGAGACGTCCCGAACTTCTGTACCGAACGTTTCACAGACCGTGGTGGCGTTGAAATCAGCCGTCGGTTTCCGATACACGCGAACCTCCGTTTCATCGGAGCTTTCACAACCGGTGATGTTGTCGCGTATGAGCAACACCACCTTGTACGCGCCAGGGTTAATGAATACGCGGTCAAATGGTCCTGCAATGCCGGTAGCATACCCTCCACCTGCCGGTGATTCAAATACGAGCGCACCGTTTTCGTTGTAGAATTCCCATCGGCGCTCGGTGGTAGCCGTTGGTGTCCCAGTGGAGATGTCGGTAAACCTCACATCAAATTCTGTCAGGGGCTCTTCAACTTCCTGGCAGAAGATGGTCGTAATGGGGACGTCATTGAGGTCAGTAACGCCAATGGCGGCAACCATCGAAGGCGTGATGTCGACGGTCGTCGTAAACTCTTCCACGCAGGGGCTCTGCGCCGTCGGGTTTGTCGCGCGGAGGCGGATCAGCTTGGTGCCCCCCGACGAAAATGCGTACGTCGGATGTCGCTGCGTGGACGTGTGAACGAGATCGGTTCCCGCGGCGTCGTCATAGAATTCCCATGTGTAGCTGTAATCATTGATGTTGTCGGTAGTATTCCGGAAGCTGATGAGCTCATCGATACAAAAGCTGGAAGTCACGTTGCCGTCCGAATCCTCCGTGTGGAATTCGGGCTCAGGTGCTTCTACGATGACGATGTATCCCGTAGTGATCATCGCATCCTCGTAGTTTGGGTTTACGGGATCACCGTTCCACGGATTACAGATGTTCCAGTTGAACAGCGTCACCTCAAATCGATTGCCGACAAGGTTAGCCGCATTCGCCGGCGCACTCATCGGAAACGAGACAGACACCGGACCATCCGCCGGGAAAGGAATCGCTTCTACCGGTCCGAAATAGGCTGCGGTGATAGGCATACCCGGCGTACCCCGCGTCGTAGAAACGGCCAGGTTTCCGGCACCGTCGGTAAGCGGCTGCACCGCCCCGTCATTGAGCGCCAGGTCCCTGATCGTATTGGCTGGGTTGTGGTTCGTTCCATAGACGAACTGCACGTGACGGGCAAGACGGTTTGGATTATCCGGCTCGATAACAATGTTACAGTTGAACTCAGAGGCATCGAGAAACCGCGCATCTTCTACAGGATTGTTAAAACACACCTCCCATTCACGCGGCGCCATTTCAACAACACCATTCCCTTCATTGTCCGTATCCCAGTAATAGGCCGTTTGTATTTGAGCGGATGACGGGCAAATCACCCCATCAATCATCACGTATGACGTCGGCGTGATGGTACATTCATCGTTATCGGTGTAAAGAAAGGTGGCGTCTGCCGTGAAGCTCGTGTTCCCTCCGCCGACGACAAGTCCGGAACCCAGACCTACCACGGTGATCGTGTTGTCAGGATCATTCCACTCATAGAGGATTTCAATTCGAGTCGGGTCTTGCGGCGAATTGAAATAGTAGGTCACCTGGAACTGCGTAATATCAACGGGCGCGCAGTCCTGGTCGGCCTTGAAGCTGATATCCCGTTGTGGACGCAACTCATTACACTGCGCCCCGGCTTCCCAGGCCACAAGAAAAGCGAATATGGCTATACCTATAGCGTTCCTGAACATAATTGAATTACCGGGAGAATTGAGAGCACCGAACCCATGCACCCATCAGGCCGAAATCCCCCAATACATTACACCTATACCTAATCTCTTAATCGATCAAAATAATGCGAAGGAACCGGCCATTGTCGGCTGCAACAGGAAAAGGTCGATTAAGCGAATTGAGCCACAATAAGCAGCTGTTTTAAGCGGCAGGCAGCGACGAACCGGCCCCGCTCAAAGCGGGCGACCAGCCGAAAATTGTAGTAAGTTCTCTGCTATTTTTTCCAGAAACCCGGCTTATGATTGAATGTCGGGCAAGGGATCAGTTTATACTTCCGCTTCACCTGGCGGCTTACGGGCTTGGTCATGAATTCGATCACCAAGGACACTTCGTGAGCGCCGCCCGAAGAGGTTTGCATTTCGGATACGGTGAAGTCATAGCTGTAGCCCAGGGCAAAAATATCGAAGTACATCCCCATATGCAGGATGAGAGCATCCTGAGCCATGGAGTTGATGACCGTTCTCTCAAATGGTTTCCCACGGTACCAGATACCGACAGACACCGGGTCAATGTGGTAGTTGACACCGAAGTCGAGCTGACTAAACGATGGTCCTTGCGTACGATAGATAAAAGACGGCGTCAGGTAAGAAGTGCGTCCTGATGATCGCGGTCCCGCGCCCGTCAGATTGAGCCGTAGTCCGCCATGAATCGCCGTCTTCATGGGCAGCCGGCTCTCATCGTTGAGCAGGGAGATGTTCGGCTTGTTCATATGAGAGAAGGCCGCACCGAGCCAAAAGTTCCGGTTGTAGAAAATGAAACCCGACCCGACGTCGAAGTAACTCTGTCGTCCCAGGCGATTAACTTCAGGGTCGAGCGAAATGCCATCATACTCGAGACCGTCACCGAGCGTGAGCTTGCTGCGATCAAGGCCGTTGGATCCATAACCGAAATAAAGTCCCGGTGAAAATACCAGGTTCTCAGAGAGCCGGACTTTGAACGAATACAGAAAGCCGACGGTGGTGGTACGCCATCCCGCTGAACCCATCACGTCACTCGTTGCTAGCAGACCAAAACCACTGCGAAGTTCCTCGACGAAGATGTCATACGACAGTGCATACGTGGCAAACGCCTGCGGTAGGTTTGGCCATTGGATGCGATGATTCAACGTGACGCGTTGCTGTTGTGTAATACCCGTAAAACCTGGTAGTACTGGGAGAACTGAGGATCCTGCGCATCCGCAGTAGCGAAGGCACATCCCAATATCAAGGCCAGTAAAATTTTCTTCATGCTCATCCTCGGTTTATTAGCGTATTACAGTGACGTCTCCTACTTGTGTCGTTCGTTGTCCGTCGGCAAGGCGTAAGTCAAGTTTATAGACATACACCCCTGCGGGCACCAGGTTTCCGTTTCGGTCGTATCCATCCCAACCCTGGTTCGGGTTCCGGCTTTCAAAGATCAGCGTTCCCCAACGGTCAAATATCTGCATGATAAATGCTCCTTCTTCATTGGCCACACCCCGTGTGATCGGGAGGAACACATCGTTAAATCCATTACCACCATTTCCACCGTTGGGACCACCCTTGTTTGGCGTAAATGCGTTCGGAACTTTCGTGAGGCCGCCTTCGCGTGCCACCACCTCGCGCGTGGCCGTATCATAGCACACGACGTTCATGTCCGGTATGCCGTCCCCATCGATATCACGCATACCGTGGTCGTTGGCGGCAATCAGGGTGATCGTGTAGATTCCCTCCACGGCGTAATAGTGACGGGGTTCGTGTTCTTCGGAGGTTGTCCCGTCGCCAAAATCCCAGAAGTATTGGTTCGCACCAGTGCTGAAGTTGAAGGTGATCAACTCGGTATCCGGCACAAACAGCGTTGTAGGCCGCGCCTCAATGGATGCAATCGGAGTCTCAAACACCTCTATGCCGCCGACAAAGTCTTCCGCCTCCTGCCCGGTGAGCGAATTGGAAACTTTCAGGAACACATCGTATGTTCCCGGCGTCGCCAGCTGAAATACCGGCCTGGGCGCATTGGAAACGGCCGCAACGCGACCCGCTTGGTCGATTACGCGCCAGGCAAAAGTGTCACCTGTTGAATTGTTTTCAATCACCTCTACTTCAACCGGGAAGCATCCCGCCATCGGCGATACGCGGAAGTCGACTACCAACGGAGGCGTGACTATGTTGATCGTCTTACTTGCTTCCACCACACAGACGGCTCCGTCGGCTTCCGCCTGCGTATTGGTCACACGCAGAATAACCTGCTTCATTCCGGGCAAACTGTAATCGACTTCGATTACCGCATCGTCGCCATTGTGAGTCTGTGGATTCGAGTTGAGGCCGAAATCCCACTCATACCGGAACACACCTCCATCCAGCGGCGTGGTGGTGTTGGTAAAGGTCACCGTCGCATTGCCGCCGATGAAATCCGGCACATCTTCCGTGAAGGATACATCCGCTCCACGGTACACCGTTATCGGAATGATTGTCTCTTCCGGACAGTCGCCATTTTCTGCACGATACACGATTTCGTACACGATCGGGTTCTGCGTCGACGTATTTTCAAGTGTATAGTTCACGTTAATCGTCGACCGCGGATCAAGCTGCTGAGCGTTGTTGCCCTGTACCCGGTAGTACCACGCATGCGAGGAGGCACCCATAGTTTGGTTGAAGATGCTCACGGTCTCGCCGCTGCAGATCACATCCTTGTCGGGGAACACCGCCGGTGTGATGGTAGGCTGAACTGATACTGTATGTTGTTTGATATCCGTACATCCTCCCAAGGACGGGTCGAGTGTAGCAATCAGGTTAACGTCAAATTCAAGAGTACCTACCGGTGAGGCGTTGTAATAAACGTGTCGCACTCGCTTGCCGGTCTCGGTGGTCGTCGCGGTATAAACGCTGTCCGGACTTCCATCGAACCACCTCCAGGTATATGTAGTTCCGGCCACCTGGTCGTATTCAAATTCTGCGGTAAACGGACTACATGATGTAGTTGGTCCCACTACGGCGAAGGTCGCATCCGTATCGCTCACGGTGATCGTCACCTCTTCACCCGTCAACTCCGTCTCACAGCCATTGACATCGGTAACCAATATCAGTGCGTATGTTGTCGTTTCCGACGGGTTCACCTGCTCAACAAACACCGCCCCGACATTCGATTTGGTGATGTCGCTGGTACCATCGTTGTACACCACAGTGTAAGGCGCCTGGCCCATCGACTGTACCATCAGGAACTGAGGAGTACCGATACAGACTGCCGCGTCTTCGCTGATGAAGGTTGCATCCACCGGCGGCGCCACCGTAATCACCACGGGTTGCGACAGTCCGGCGCAGGCCGTTGCTCCCGGTCCTACCGGTGTCACCTGGTACAATACGCTACCGGGTATCACGCCGTCGTTGCTTAAGGTCTGCGCTATGGTTGAACCTGAATCATCGGAGGCACCCGTGATGTCAGCGCTCGAAGGAGTCACGGTCCAGTTGAACGTCACATCGGCGACGCTACTGGTCAGCTCGATGTTTGTCGTTCCGTCGTCGCAGATCGTGGCAACAGCCGGCGTTGCGGTGATGTCCGGAATCGGATCCACGACTACCTCGATGTCAACGGATGGGCCTTCACACCCTGCCGGGCTTCTCGGTGTTACGGTGTAAACCACATCCGCCGGCGCCGACGAATTGTTGAACAAGCTCTGGAACAACAGACTACCGGCACCGTTCGAGGCGCCCAGTATTTCCGGATCAGCATTTGCCGACCAGATACCAATGGTATTCGATACATCGTATACCATGGCGATATTTATCGTCGAGCCACTGCAGATGTTTTCTGCCAGGCTCGCGGGCGTAACCACGGGTCGGGGATGCACGGTTGCAATCACTTGTACCGCGTCACCGGAGCAACCCAGCGAGGCATCTGTGGTCCGCGGCTGGAGCGTGTACGTAACCGTATGTGACACGACGTCGTCGTTGGAAAGAACATCATTCAGCAAATCGCCGTCGCCGAAGATCGTCCCATCGCCCGAAGCCCCGGATATCATCGGATCGGCTACAGGATTGCCCACGATAACGAACTCGATGTCACCCGCAGAAGGATTGGTGGTCGTCGTCAATTCAAAGCCGAGCGGATCGTCCTCGCACACGGATGTGGTGGTCGGTGTAACGGTGAGTTTCGGTTTCGGCTCAATCGTGATCTCCACCTCAACGCTTTTGCCGATACAGCCATTGCCATCATCGGCGCCGGCAGCGACCGGGGTAATGGTGTAGGTTAAAGTCTCCACGTTGTTGGAGGTGTTGACAAGTGCATCGGTAATGGTATGACCATTGGGCAGGCTGTTCTGGATCGGCACAAAGCCCGTCACCAAACCTGTGCTCGGCGTGGCGGTGTAATTGTAAGTGATTGTTCCGGCGGTAGGCTGCGTGGTGGACACCAGCTCAACCGAAATGGCCGTGTTGCTACAGATATTGTCATCAGCGATAACCGGGTTGACGGTCACGGCCGGCTCTACCGTAAGAACGATCTCCTTCAGGGGGCCTTCGCAGTTATTCGACGATATCGGTGTGATCTCATAAACCACATCCAACGGACTGCCAGCCCGGTTGCGGAAGCGGTCACCTGCGATCTTGTTAATGTCAGGCGTAGGCGTAGGCGAAGGCGTGGTCATCACAAGGACATCAAAATCCGGATTTACGGGTAAATTGACGGATTCAATTCGGTAGCGATCGGCAGACGTACTGGCAGGTGTCGTCCCCAGCACTATCCCGGTATTCTGACCGGAGCAGACGATCTCGTCGAGCGTAGCCAGAGCCGGCGCAGGATACACAGTGAAATTCACCTGTTTATCCGTACCGCGGCACCCGGAGGCGATAGGGGCGATCGTATAGATCACCGTCAACGTGTTGCTCGTCGTGTTGGTGAATGTATCATCAGCGAGGAAGTCTGACTCTCCACCCGCCAGGTTTGCGGGGTGAATTCCAAGTCCGGCATTATCACCCCCGGCCGTAAGTCCACCCGGCTTGTTGATACCCTTCAACTCGTATTCGGTAATAATCGCCGATCCCGCATCCGGTCCAACAATGATCCCCGATGCTACATCGCTACAGAGTTCGGCGATGCCAGGGACCATAGTGGGTTCGGGGTTGATGACCAGGTTAATAAGTGAGGACTGCCCAACACATCCCAGCGAACTGATGCCCCTCACCTCGTAGACAACAACCAGCGGCCCCGATGCAGTATTCTGGTATTTGTGATTGCGAATCAGGTTGACCCCACCCGTAGCACCCGGCATAACAGGGGTGACCGGCGTAACGCCCGTCGGGATCGTCACGTCGACCAATTCGTAGGTAGGGGCCGTAACGGAAGTTCCATTGGTACTGAGTACAATATTCGCAGGATTATCAGAATTCGGGTTAGTACTGCAAACCGTGTTGTCCAGCGGCGAATCGAGCACGGGTTCCGGTCGGACGGTAAGCGTTATGACGCGCGCATCTCCGGTACACCCATTTATCCCATTCGGCGTGACCGTATACGTCGAGTTCAGAATGACATCGGTCGTATTAATAAACGCATCATTGAACAGGGCATTGTCAGCGAGGCCAACCCCGGTGGTCGCAGCTCCGCTGAGTCCACTGGCGACAGACGCGACCACATCATAGTTCACTGCTGCGATTGAGC
>CAZIAG010000075.1:10710-11669 GCA_964537375.1 uncultured Roseivirgaceae bacterium | reverse complement strand
GGCAAAATCCCTGTCATTAAATTCTCCCCGCGAAGGATATGGAATAAGGGTTGCGGCGGATGGTGTTGGAAGCGTCTATGTGTACGGCGTTGTTCGGGCCTCCCTTAACGCTGACGGCAACTCTGGTGTATATCACGTGGAGGGAATCGGCAACTCAGATAATATTCTTTACCGGTATTCGTATGATGGCTTCCTTCGTTGGGCTGGTGTCATCGGGGGACCAGGCGATGATGATCCTGCTGATATTGCCGTGACACCGACAAATGAAATTGTGATCACCGGATTTTTCGATAGCAATAATCTGGTGGCAGATCCGATTGGTGGAAGTATTTCTTTTGATGCGGTTGACGGAAAGGATTTCTTCATTGCAAAGTTTGCCAACGCGGATGTCACCTTCAGCTCTGTACCATTTATTGATGGCTTTTCGCCGCTCGCGGCGGGACCGGGGCAAGTGGTAACCATCACTGGGGGCAACTTTGATCCTGATCTCGGCAACAACATCGTCTACTTTGGGGCTGTGCGTGCCCTGGTAACTGGTGGTGATGACAATGAGTTGCAGGTGATTGTACCCATCGGCGCAACCTACGCCCCGATATCGGTCACCACGCGAGGTCTGACGGCCAGGTCGTCGCAGTTTTTTATTAGCAAATATGCGGCCGGCGGCGAGATCACACCCGACTCATTTGATCCACTTGTGCAGATCCCGCTAACTTCAGAAGTGAGTGAAATACAAGTCGCGGATTTCAACAATGACCAGCGGGTTGATTTGGCTGTCCTGAACTTGGTCGAATCGCGGTTATTGATTTATGCAAATCATGCTGAGCCGGGCTCAATTGGACCGTCCTCGTTTTTACTTGAGGGGCAAATTTTTTCGGCCCGGGGCTTTGCCATCGGCGATGTTGACGGCGACGGACAGCCGGACATGGTGGTTCTCTATGACCCGACACAGACTATGCGAA
>CAZIAG010000075.1:8308-10700 GCA_964537375.1 uncultured Roseivirgaceae bacterium | reverse complement strand
TTACTTTTGATAGTCCCGTAACCTTCGATTTGCCATTACTCCCCACGCAAGCAGTCGTTGCCGACCTGGACCTCGACGGCAGAAATGACGTTATCGTGTTTGGCCATGATGGGGGAATACCAAAATTGGCGATTTTCCAAAACAGGGCGACTTTGGGCACAATAACGCCCAGCGCACTCCTGCCGCCTGTTGAGATCACGCTCTCGGGGTTCGTTTATGGGTTTACGGTAGCCGACATGGACGGCGATGGAAGACCCGATATACTTATTGCCGATCGGGACACGGATACGATGACGCTGTTCACCAACAACACAAGCCCGGGGGTGATAGAGTCTTCGTCGTTTGTTGCGGAAACGGTGAGCACCGGAGCGATAGGCCCCGGTAACCTGGCTGCCGGCGACTTGGATCTCGATGGGACAAACGATGTTGTCGTGCTGGGTCCCGGAACGGCATCTTTATCGGTCATGCGCAAAAGCGCCGCGCCATTTGATGCGCCCGAAATCTTGCCCGTCTGGTCTGCGGATGCGGTGGCTCTGCATGACATGACCGGGGATGGCCGGCCCGACATTGTTGTGGCGAAAAGACATTTGTTCGAGAATAGATCGACCAGCGGCTCGATCTCGTCTTCGGATTTTCAATCGATCGTCGAATTTGACCTTCATAGCCCGGTGTCGGGCGTGATTGTCGCAGATTTTGATAGCGACGGCAAACCTGATATCGTGTTTGGCGAATATAATTCCGGATTGATCAAGGTCTATCGCAACAACGCCATCCTTGGCGCACCCACGATTCCCGCGTCGAACATCGTCGTCGATCAGCGCACTTCCAACAGCGTCGACTTCCTGTTTACCCCCGGCGACGGTTTCAAACACATGAGTGTGATGAAACAAGGATCCGCCATCGATGCCGTTCCCGTGGATAACCAAATCTATGAGGGCACGGGCGTGTTCGGAACGGGCTCCGATCTCGGTAACGAAAATTATGTGGTGGCTCTTGGCGAAATCGACTGGACTTCGGTTACGGTCGATGGATTGTCGCCAGCGACTCAGTACACCGTTGCGGTGTTTGAATATAATGACAATGTGGGGTATACGGGATTTACCACGGAAAACGCATCCTTCCTTACAGACTTGACCGGGGTGACCGGCAACCCAGTATCGTTCTATACGCTTGATGAAGAGCCAGCACTGCATCCTGAACTTGCGGCTTCGGTGTTGGGTTCGAATGTCACCCTGACTTTTACAAGCCCCGCGGATGTTGGTGCCGATGGTTACCTGATCCTGAGACGCGAGGATGGCGTACAGGTCGATGGCACCGGTGTGACCGATGGTATGGATGAAACCGAACTACCACTCCCGGCCGAAGTAACCGTGGTTGCAACAATCAATGATGTCAATGCCACGACATATAGCGATGGCGGACTGATTGAGGGTACGCTCTACACCTATGCGTTGATACCGTTCAACTGGGCGTCACCCATCGCGGCAACGCGGAACTATTTGGTGAACGGTGAGTTGGCAACGGCTTCAGCCACACCATCGGGTCCGCTTGAACCGCTGGTGCAGACCGCTGATGTTCAAGTGCTCGAACGTGGTGCAGAACACGTGGTGATCTCCTTTGTGCCGGGCGATGGAAACAGACGACTCATTGTGATGCGGGAAGGTGGCGCGGTCAGCACGCCCCCCGTTGACGGAGAGGAGTACATCGGGGACTTCACGCTTTACGGCGGGACAGCATTGGGCGATGGAAACTTCGTCGTCGGTATCGACGAGTCGGATGGATCATCCGTAACCATCACGGGCTTAAGTCCCGGTATACTTTACGGTATCGCTGTCTTTGAGTTCAATGACGTGGGCGGCGTGAGCGGTACCACTACGCACCTGGCCAACTTCCTGACGACAATCGACGACAACACGGCCTCGTTCATTTCGATAGCTCCCGAGCCGGGTGCGCATGCATCGAACTTTACCGCGGTGTTCGAAGCCGGCCACGTCGTGCTCGGATTTGATGCTCCGACTGCCATCGGCGTCGACGGCTATTTGATTCTGAGACGTGAGGGCGTGCTGGATGGTGTCGACGAAAGCGGTTTTGCCCTTCCCGCCGGGACAACCTATGTTGCCATGACCTCAGGCCTGGACCAGACCGAATACATCGATGCCGAGGCATTGGGTTCAGGAACTACTTATCACTACGCGCTTATTCCGTTCAACGGGGCCGGGGAGACGGTCAACTACAAAACAGACGGATCGCCCGCGGTGGCCAATGTCACGCTGCCGTTGGACGTAGAAATTCCGGTTCTCGTCTCCAACAAATCGGACGATGTTGTTAACCTTGGAGACAACGCTGAGATCCGGGTTGAGTTCTCGGATGAATCGGGTGTTGCGAGCGTTGA
>CAZIAG010000075.1:0-8298 GCA_964537375.1 uncultured Roseivirgaceae bacterium | reverse complement strand
GTATATTTCAGCTACACCGTCTATGATGTCTTCACAATACCAATGACCCAGCAAGGTAACGACTGGGTTGCCACGCTGAGTCCGTCTGACATTGGGGAAATCGGTGTTGTTTACGGATTTGTCGCTGAAGATAATGCGGGCAACTCGAGTCTGAATGTGGGCGACGGATTCTATTATGGTGCCTTCAAGTTAAAGGTCTTCCTGGGAGGCACGGGGCTTACCATTCCATACAGCAGTTTTGGCTCCGACGCAACAAACTACAGGATTATCGCCGTACCGCTTAAGCTGAACACGAATACCGCGCAAGCAGTGTTCCATGATGACCTCGGGGCATACGACGTCACCAAATGGCGCTTGTGGCAATACCAGAACGGAACCTTCGGCGAACTATCGTCGGCGTCAGCGCAAATTTTGCCCGGCCGGGGATACTTCCTTATCGTGAAGAACAATCCAGGTCAGTCAATCGATACGGGCCCCGGTGAAGCAGTAGATATCGTGGATGATCTCTTTACCATCAACCTCTCGCAGGGATGGAACCTCATCGGAAATCCTTTCAACTTCACGCTGGATTGGAGCAGGGTTATTGATGAAAACCCGGACGCACCCAACGAAGTTCAAACCTACACCGGCGCATACTCGGCCAGTACACACCTTAATCCCATGCAAGGCGCATTTGTATTTGTGGATGACGCCATGGTACTCAACTTGCCGTCGATCAAGATTGTGCCTGGTGGCCGCGAGAGCAAACGCGAAGCACGATTGCGCAACGCGCTTGACGCACCCGAGTGGGATGTCGATATCAACGTTGAGCAAGGCAACTTGAAGAATGCTATTGCCGGAATTGGCATGCGCACAGACGCGAGCGCCGACTTTGACCGGTATGATGGCGTGTCCTTGCCCCGGTTTACACAATACCTGGAACTCAACCACTCGCGGAAGACATTGGGGTATCACCACACCCGCGACGTTGTGCCAACTTCAGGTTCTTATGTATGGGAGTTCACCCTTGAGTCGAGCGACGAAGACGGTACACCGGTCACCCTTTCCTGGGACAACAGCTATTTCGGAAACTCCAAAAAAGGGTTAATTTTATGGGACGTGAACCTGGAACTGGGTATCGACATGTCGGCGCATAACCGGTATGTGTTCGACCCGGCGGCATCGGGCAATTTTAAGGTGTTCTTTGGAGACCCCGAATTCGTGCAGGAGAACACCCGGGTAAATTCACTCGTATTCCATCACATAACGCCCAACCCCGTCAAGGGACATGAGGCCACGTTCAGTTTCACACTTCCGGATGCGGAGCACGTTTCACTCGAGTTGATTGACATAACCGGAAAAACGGTATCCACTGTTTTTGAAGGCGGGCTTGAAGGTGGGTACCATGAAGTTCGTTATGAGACGTCGCGCCATAGGGCAGGCGTTTATGTGGCGCGAATTCGTGCCGGACGGGTTACAGCTCAGAAGAAACTTGTATTAAATCACTAAAGTTACAACCCATATGAAATTCAGACTCTTGTTCTTGCTTTGCGCGATGGCTCCGGGGCTGGTCATGGCCCAGGAGTTCAAG
Organism: uncultured Roseivirgaceae bacterium; assembly: GCA_964537375.1. Taxonomy (GTDB): domain Bacteria; phylum Bacteroidota; class Bacteroidia; order Cytophagales; family Cyclobacteriaceae; genus Chryseosolibacter. Next base: position 6,728 of record CAZIAG010000075.1, on the reverse strand, counting down.
CAACGAAGCAACTCAGTCTCCATCGACGTGGGTGCGAAACCGGTGGAAGAACCGAAACCCCTCGGCGTGGTAGCGGAGAACACAAAGCCAATTATCATTTGGCTGTCACCAGATGTGGCCTCTACCAACATCACCGTCAGGAAATTAACCGTGCGCGTCGGTATTAATTCGAAAGCCAAACTTAAGAATGTAGCCCTCTACGTCAATGGCGTGGTACCCCCTGAATCGCGGGGTATAGGGGTTGCCTCCACGGAGGCCAATAAGTTTGATTCGTTCCTGGAACGGGAACTCGCACTCTCGGAAGGCCCGAATGAGATCAAGGTGATCGCCGAGAACGAGAAAGGGGAGACGACCATCGAGGCACGCATGGTTAATGTGAAGAGCAGTGTGATCGCCGACCTCGCGCCGCGGACGGATTATGCATTGCTGATCGCAACGGATGAGTATGACGACTGGAGCGATCTTGTCAATCCCGTGAATGACGCGCGCGCAATAAAGAAGGATCTCGAAGAACTGTATGGTTATAAGGTGGAGTTGGTGGTAAATCCTACCAAGTCGGAAGTACTGTCCAAACTAAGAGAATACAGCCTCAAGAATTATTTGCCCGACGACCAGTTGTTCATTTTCATCGCGGGCCACGGTAAGTTCGACCCGATCATTAAAGATGGGTACCTGGTAGCGCGCGATTCGAAGGTGAAGGACGAGAACCACGAGACTTATATTTCGTTCTCAGACCTTCGGACCCGGATCGACAACAACCCGTGCCGCCATATTTTCCTCACGATGGACGCATGTTTTGGCGGGACTTTTGATCAGGCAATCGCTAAACGCGGTGCCGACGACGACGATTACCTCGGGTTCAATCCGGAAGTCCAGGCCGACCTGATAAAAAGGAAACTGCAATACAAAAGCAGGATCTACCTGACGTCGGGTGGGAAAGAATATGTTTCCGACGGACGTCCAGGACGCCATTCACCGTTTGCGACGCACTTCCTGGAAGCGCTGCGTAGCGGTGGGGGAAGGATGCGCGTGCTGACGACTTCCATGATCTTTTCGTTTGTAGAGGCCGCGAAGCAGGTACCGAAGTATGGCACTTTCGGTGATAATGAGCCAGGTAGTGAATTCATTTTTGTACGTTCGAGTCAATAAACGAAAGGCCCTGTCCTTACTGACAGGGCTTTTTTGCCTTTCATTTTCCAGCAACGCCCAGCACGAACTCCGAGGTCTCGTTTTCGAACACGACCGCTATAATGCGTTGCCGCTGATAACCGGTTACGGGAAACGCGAAGGCGTCCCACCCAGCGCGTCCCTGGAGCGATACCTTCCCCGCGTGGTCAATCAGGCAAACCTGAATTCCGGCGTGGCCTGGAGTACCGTGTGGTATGCGCACACGATACTGGAGGCATCATCGAGGAAAATCGAAAGGGGCGCGGAAAACCACAATGCGCTGCCGCTGTCTCCGGCGTTTACCTATCGGATGGTTGCGGGGCCCGGCTGTGCTGAGGCCGTCAGCCTGGTCGATGTTCTCGAATCCCTGAGCCGTGATGGCTCACCGCGTTTTTCTGAGCATAGATCCCTGTGTGCGGACGTCGTTACCGACGACTTAAAACGACTTGCACAACGCAATCGTCTCCCGGGCTACGCGCGGTTGTTCAATACCTACGATCCGGGTGACACCAAAGTGAACGAGATAAAGAAAGCCTTGAATTCAGGAACGCCCGTCGTTGTGGGGATGATCTGTCCGCCTTCTTTGGCATTGGCCGAAGCATTTTGGCAACCCCGCGAGCTGGAGGTGGATGAAAAAGACGGTGGACATGTGCTTACCGTGGTGGGCTACGACGACGCGAAATACGGAGGCGCTTTCCGGGTCGTGAATACCTGGGGGACACGGTGGGCGGACAACGGCCTTACCTGGATCCGCTATGCCGACGTGAGCCGCCATTTCCTCTATGGCTTCACCTTGCTGGGCCCTGGGTTTCCGTTGGAGGCTTCAATTACCTTTGCAACGACCGGCGGCAAAGCTATGCCCGTAGCGATTGACGACCACGGGAGGTATCAATTGAAGGACACCTATCGGACCGGTGACAAATTCAATATTGACGTCGCCACGCGGAACGGCATTTTCTTCAACGCCGTAGTCAAGGATGGGTCGGGCGCGTCCGCGGTGATTTTCCCGGCCGATACAATGACCGTTCCGTTTGTCGGACGCGAGCATTGGCTCCCGGGCGCCGCAACGTATTTCACCTTGACGGATCCCCCGGGTGACAACACCCTGTATTTCATTTTCGCCGATCACCAGGACAAATTGCAGGTCGTCGTAAACGGCATCATGAAAGGACAACCGTGTCCGCAACCAAACCCGGAGTTCTCGAGGTGGGCTTCGGATAAGATTCAGTTCGAGTCAACGGAAAACATCGTGGTGGTATCCGTTGTGTTACGTCAGCGTTAACCGCGCTTCTCGGGCAACAACGCCTGAATTACCGTGATGAGTTTCTTTTCTTCTGACTCCCAAAAAACATTTTCAGGCGGTGACGTGTAGAACGACCGGGTCGTCAAGGCACGATAGACATCGTCTGCATTCAATGATTTCCAATCCACGACAATGGCGGCATCGTAGGGCTCACAGAGGGATACCCATGCAGGATGATCCGGCAGGATAATCGGGAGTCGATATGCCAAATACTCGTAAAGCTTTGTCGGCAGAGAATTTATCGTTGCCGGGGTTGGTCGATAAGCCATGATCCCGGCGCCGGATCGGATGATCAGCTCGACGATCTTGTCATGAGAGACTAATTCGCCGCCGCCGATGAGGGAAATAAATGGGCTCTCGCGAAGCGAATCCTTCACGGCGAGCAACGTTTGGCGCTGCGAACAGAATCCGGCAATGACCAGCGTCACCTCCGGGTCGATTGCGTTGAGTTGCGAAGCCAAATCGATTGCTTCGAATATCCCTGTCTCAAGGGCAATTGTGCCGGTAAACACGAGTTGTTTTTTGTAACGCTCCGACGGAACACCGGGCGGATGAAACAGTGCTTTGTTTTCGATTACCGTGAACGCCTTCCTGTGAAATGTCAATTCCCGCGAGTAGCCGATTTCGGCAAGAAAATAGTGGTCGACGATGGGGCGGGTTACAAGTTCTTTGCAACGAACATAGGCCGCCAGGAGGGGACGAATTATTCGCGCAAATGCATCGGTGTAAAGGATATTGCGGTAGTAGTTTTCCTGCACATCGTAGACGATGCGACTGCCCAAATACATTTTGGCCAACAAGGCAGGCCACAGCAATTCATGCGTGGCGATGATCAGGATCGCGGGCCGGATGCTGATGATCAACGACAATACCTTCCAGGGTATCCACAGGCGTTTGAGACCAAGACGTTTGAAGGGAGGCAACCTGTGCGAAACAATTCCGTCATTATCGGGGCGATCCGAGGCTGAGGGGAAACCAATGACGTGTACTTCGACGTCCTCAATTCGGCTAAGACTGCGGGCTATTTTCCGACGCATGCGCACGTCATCGATGGGCTTCAGTGTTGATGCTACGGCGATCCTGATTTTTTGCGATTCGGCCATCCGGGTGGGCAGGTCTTAAAGGCGAAATCTTTCTATAATTGTAAATCATCGCGGTGTTCACAACCGTCACCGGATGGTCACAAAGTAACTATTTTGAACCGCTTTATGGAACTGAAAATTGTTATCGAGAAAGCCTGGGAAGACCGCGGCCTCCTAAAGGACAAGGTAACCCAGGATGCCGTCCGCGCGGTGATTGATATGCTTGACAAGGGGCAGTTGCGCGTTGCTGAACCGTTGCCTTCGGGCGGCTGGCAGGTAAACGAATGGGTCAAGAAGGCGGTGATCCTTTATTTCCCCATCCAACAGATGGAAACGATCGAGGTTGGCCCGTTCGAATTTCACGATAAGATCGCCCTGAAGCGAAATTACAGCGACCTGGGTGTACGCGTCGTGCCACATGCCATTGCTCGGTATGGATCATTTGTTGCCAGGGGAGTGATCATGATGCCGTCGTACGTGAACATCGGCGCCTTCGTGGACGAGGGTACTATGGTCGATACCTGGGCGACGGTCGGTAGCTGCGCGCAGATCGGGAAAAATGTCCATCTAAGCGGGGGAGTGGGTATTGGGGGTGTGCTTGAGCCGGTCCAGGCAGCACCCGTCATTGTGGAGGACCACGCTTTTATCGGTTCTCGCTGTATTCTGGTTGAGGGCGTCAGGATTGGCCGTGAAGCGGTGCTGGGAGCAAATGTCGTGCTGACCGGCAGCTCAAAGATCATTGACGTGAGCGGGCAAGAGCCCGTTGAATACAAAAACATGATCCCGGAACGTTCTGTCGTTATTCCGGGTTCCTACACGCGGAAATTCCCGGCGGGAGAATTTCATGTGCCCTGTGCGCTCATCATCGGCAAACGAAAAGAGAGCACTGACAAGAAAACCTCCCTCAATGACGCGTTGAGGGAGAATAACGTGTCGGTGTAATATTTAATACGATTCGCGGCATATCGTGGAGTGCATTGGCACGCCTTTGGATTTCAGACTGTGTTAATGACGAATAGTTTTAAATTTGTAGGTAAACCCCTTCGACCCGGATGCGATTTTACATGACTAAACGAGTGGTATTGGGCCTGATCCTGTTTTGTTTGCTTGCCGGTTTTACGGCCCAGGATAATGACGTCTATCCACCGGTAAAGAACGAAAGCTTCAAAAGGGGTGAGGTACTGGAGTTCAAGATGACCTATGGAATCTTTACCGTAGGACGAGGCTCGGCAAAAGTTCACACGGACTACTATGACGTGAGCAACCGCCAATGCTTCAAGGTAGATGTCTATGCGCGCACGGTAGGATTGGTCGACTGGGTCGCTGACGTCAATGATCAATTCGGTGCCTATATTGATACGGCTTCGTTGCTTCCGCAGATGTTTTACCGAAAGGTAAGGGAGGGGAACTACAAGAAGGATGAGCAGACGTATTTTGATCACAAGCGGAATAAGATTTCTGTCAGGACGATCAACTACGAAACCGGGAAATGGAATCAACCTGCTGTCTATGACTCCGCTCCCGGTGTGAGGGATATGATCGGCGGATTTCTTTACATGCGAACGCTGGATCTGTCGAATGTTCAAGTCAACGATACAATCACGATCAAAGGGTTTTTCGAAGATGAATTCTATAACCTTCGTGTAGTGTACAAGGGAAGGAAGGAATTGAAGACGAAGGTCGGAAAGGTGCGCACCCTGGTCTTCAAGCCCGTAATGCCAAAGAACAAACTCTTCGACGGGGAAAATTCAATCACCGCCTACTTCTCGGACGACAAGAACCGCATACCGGTGAAGATCGATGCGGCGATGTTTATCGGCAACGCCGGGGTGGAGCTAACAGGCCACTCTGGCCTGCGAAATCCGTTAAATCTGGTGGATTAGACGCCCAACACCCAAGGAGGTACCAAGGTCACAAAGCCCGCCCCGATGTAGCAACCCTGGAATCGGGGCCTGTCCCTGCCCAAAAAAACTTCGACTTCTGCATTCTGTATACTTCCTGCTCTGGTCCGTTGCGATTCAAAGACGTGCTCGTCGGCCGTGGTCCGCTCTTCGTTCGCAGCAAAACTGTCCTGCGATCAGGTGAGTATCCTTCGAACCAGAAGAACTGAGAATTCCATAGCCTGCAGCGCCGATGTCGGGCAGCGGAGCCGGGCCAGGTCTTGCCGTTGGGTCTCAGCGGATTTGCACAGGCTCTCTTTTAGGCGGGGGGATAAACGGGTGGACTTACCGTCGAAGCATGGCCTCCTAACTGCCCCTTCTTACATCAGCCGAAATTTATCCTGCAACCCACTGGCCGCTGAATTAACTTCGGTCAAAATCTATGTTTTATGCTAAGAGAATTCAAGGAATTTGCCATGCGGGGCAATGTTATCGACCTCGCGGTGGGTATTATCATTGGCGGCGCTTTCGGGAAGATCGTCGACTCCGCGGTCAATGACCTGATCATGCCGTTGCTGAATCCCGTCATGCCTCAAGGCGACTGGCGCACGATGGAGGTTGGTCCGGGTATTAAGATCGGTTCTTTTTTCGCCGCTACCCTCGACTTTGTTATCCTCGCATTTGTGCTCTTCCTGATTGTGAAGCTCTTTAACTCCATGAGGCGCAAGGAACCGCCCGTGGTAGCGGAAGTTCCGCAGGACGTAAAATTGCTGACGGAGATACGCGATCTTTTGAAGACCCGATAAGGTATAGGTTCTATTTGAACCGTGGCGCCACGACGAGGTCTTTGCTGCCGGGAGTATAGGTATAGAAGCCACTTCCCGATTTCACACCTTTGTGCCCCGCCTGAACCATGTTGACGAGCAGGGGGCAGGGAGCATATTTAGGGTTCTTAAAGCCGTCGTAGAGCACGTTCAGGATCGAAAGGCAAACGTCGAGTCCAATAAAGTCAGCCAGTTGCAGAGGTCCCATCGGATGCGCCATACCTAGCTTCATGACTGAGTCAATCTCCTGAACACCCGCGACACCTTCGTACAGCGTATATATCGCTTCGTTGATCATCGGCATGAGAATGCGATTGGCCACAAAGCCGGGGTAGTCGTTCACTTCCACGGGCACCTTTCCGAGCGCTTTCGATAGTTCCATTATCGACGACGTTACCTCGTCGCTGGTGTTGTAGCCGCGGATGACTTCCACCAACTTCATCACCGGCACCGGGTTCATGAAGTGCATACC
>CAZIAG010000074.1:0-11886 GCA_964537375.1 uncultured Roseivirgaceae bacterium | reverse complement strand
GTTCATAATGTTTGCCCGTGCTCCAAAGACGGGAGTGGGTGACTTCATATACGAGTCCGCGAAACGCGATCCAGACCTCGGGCTTGTCCTGGCCGTTTCTCAGCGCGAGTTGCGCGGGCGTAATGATGGGAAGGTCTCCGGAGTTCACCGGGATGTGATGTAATTGAAATCCTTCAGCACCGTGCGAAGAAATTCTTCCGGATGCAACGAAGTGTCGATCTTCAGCAGCGTCCTGAGCTTTTCATCCACTTTCAGTACAGGTTCCGGGTTACCGAATTTCGTCCTGGCTTCCAGTGCGCGCTGCACGAGTTCGATGTCGCGGTCGCTGAGCTGGACGACTTCGGGGAATTTGGGATCGTAGTCGTCTTCCGTGACGAGAAATGTCGCGTTGGCATTGCCAACCCGGGTTAGTTTCACGACCGTCGTTCCGGCGGCGATATCTCCCACCCGCTGACCTTTTCCGTTGGAAGCGATGACGACGATCGCAACGGCCCCGGTCACCAGATAAAAGTCAACCAGGCTAAGCATCCAGCGCATGAGGTAATTGCCTACGGTAGGTTCACTTCCGTCGAGGCGCACGACTTTAATATTCATGATCAGTTTGCCGGGGCTCTGGCCGTTCATAAAGATTTCGAACAACAGGTGATAGAAGGCATACGGCACAACGGCCAACGCAACATAAGCCCACTCAGAATTAGCGTTCATCCGATCCAGCAGGAAGAACACCAGCACCACGTAGGAGATGATGATAATGCGGTCGAGAATGTAGGCAATAATGCGATCACCGAGATTGGCGACCTGGTATTGGATCGCTACGTTCTGCGTCGTCTGAACACTTATCGTTTGCATGCCCTGAAAAAATCCGATACTTTTCGCAAGAAACCAAACCTATGGAAATTTTCGTAAAACTGAAGGGCTGGCTGGTCCCATGCGCGGTATTGATCGTTGTATTTACCGCATACACGCAACCCGCCAAAGTAGATTATGCAACCTTGTCGGACGATGAATTGAAGCGCGTCGCGGATTCGCTGGCGCAGGAGTTCATCATCGCCGATGGTCACGTCGATCTGCCATTCAGGCTCAGGGTGAAAGGATTCCGACTCGACCGCGAATACATCGGCATACCGGTGAGCTCCGAGGAAGGAGATTTCGATTACGAACGAGCGAAACGCGGCGGACTTGATGCGCCATTCATGTCAATTTATATACCGGCCCGCCAGCAGCGTCTGCCTGACATGGGTAAAGCTTTGGCGGACACCCTTATTAACATGGTGGAAGCCATTGCGAAGGCCCATCCCGACAAGTTCGCTCTTGCGCGGACGCCTGCGGACGTCATTGCGAACACCGCGCAGGGCAAGATCTCGCTGCCCATGGGTATGGAGAACGGAGCGCCGATCGGCAACGACCTCGCCAACGTAAAATACTTTTACGACCGCGGTATCCGCTACATTACCCTGACGCACTCACGCGATAACCAAATCTGCGATTCATCCTACGATACGACAGCCACGTGGAAAGGATTAAGTCCTTTCGGTGAGCAGGTAGTGGCAGAAATGAACCGCTACGGCATCATGGTCGACATTTCGCATGTGTCTGACAGCACATTCTACGACGTTCTGAAAATTACGAAGGCACCCGTCATCGCGTCACACTCATCGTGTCGACGCTTTACTCCGGGATTTCAGCGGAACATGTCGGACGATATGATCAAGGAACTTGGGAAAAACGGCGGCGTGATTCAAATCAACTTCGGCGCCGACTTCCTCGACTCGGTGGCACGCAAAAACAATGACCTGCGCGATTCGCTGGAGTCACTTCTGCGTGAGAAGAACCTCACCTCTGCGGATGCTGAGGCGCAACCGATCATCGAGCAATTTGGGAAACAACACAAGGAATTGTTCTCCGATGTTGAACGCGTTGCGGACCACATCGACCACGTTGTGAAGCTTGCCGGCATCGACCACGTCGGTCTTGGATCCGATTTCGATGGTGTTGGCGACAGCTTGCCCCTTGGTCTCAAGGACGTCTCGGCCTATCCCAACCTGATCTTCGTACTACTCAAGCGGGGTTATTCGCCCGAGGATATTCAAAAGATTTGTTCGGGGAATGTATTTCGCGTCTGGAACGAAGTTATCAAAGTAGCAAAGGCGCATCAACAGTAATGTAGCCTGAGGCATAAAGACCCGACATGAGAGAAGCGGCCTTCATCAAACAGAACAAGTCGCGCTGGGAAGAATTCGAACGGATTGTGAAAGACCAGCAGCCGGCGTCACCGGACCGCCTGGGGGAGTTGTTCATCCAGGTGACGGACGATCTCTCTTTTGCTCGCACACAATATCCGGAAAGTCGTGTCACGCAATACCTCAACACGCTGGCGAGCAGGGTTCATCTCAAGATCTACAAAAACAAACGTGAAGAAGCAGGCCGCTTTGCGCGCTTCTGGAAGAGAGATGTGCCGCTGGCCATTTACGAAGCGCGCAAGCCGTTGCTTTATTCGTTTGTTGTCTTCACCGTTACGATGATCATCGGCGCGGTCTCCACGCTCCACGACGACACGTTTGTCCGACTGATCCTCGGCGATGGTTACGTGAATATGACGTTGGAAAACATCGAACAGGGCAATCCGACGGCGGTCTATGGCAACTCAAGTGCCGCACAGATGTTCTTGCGGATTACCTGGAACAATGTGAGAGTCTCGTTCATTGTTTTTGTCGCGGGTCTGTTCACATCGCTCGGCACGGGATTGCTCCTGTTGCACAACGGCATTGTGATCGGCAGTTTTATTGCGTTCTTTTATCAGCAGAATCAATTGTCGCACGCACTGCCGGTTATCATGTTGCATGGCACGATCGAATTGTCGTCGCTGGTGGTGGCGGGCGCCGCCGGATTCGTCATGGGGAATGGCTTGTTGTTTCCGGGTACGTATTCACGGTTGGTATCGTTCATGATCGCAGCCAGGAAGGGGTTGGTGATGATCATTGGCCTGAGTCCCTTTTTCGTAATTGCCGGGTTTATTGAGTCTTTTATTACGCGACATGCTTTCATGCATTGGGCCATCAAGGCGATGATCATCGCGCTTTCCGCTTTACTGATGATTCACTATTTTGTAATCTATCCTCGGGTTGTTGTCCGGAAACATGGAAGGCAAAAGGATCATTAATTATCACTTGACGCGCGACTTCGGGACCAAGGTCGCTGTTACGTTCGAGTTTATTAGCCAGAACTTCCGGCCGCTGATGAAGTGCATTCTGTACATCGTCGGGCCGCCGATGGTGGTTGTCGGTCTTTTCCTGGGGTCGTTCATGGATGAATTCTTTAGCGCGGCGTACGTGGCGGGTCGGACGGGCAGGGATAATTTCCTTGTGGAGACGTTTCTCGAGCCGAGCTACTACCTGCAGGCCATCATCATGTACCTCGCGCTTTTCGTTACTTTGGTAACGGCTACCGCGACAATCAATAACTACATCGTTCTCTATGAGAAGAAGCATTCGACCGAGATCACTCCTGGCGAAGTTTGGGCGGCGGTGCGTTCGACTTTCTGGATGTACGCCGGCACGGTGTTTCTTTTTTTCTTTATCGCGTTTGTCGTAAACCTTTTCGCGCTCCTTTTTCTCGGGGCGACATCCGCTATATCGGAAGACCTTTCGACGATGCTGTCGCTGTTTTACGCGGCTATCATGATTTATCTTTGGAACTGCGCGTCACTCACCTTTTTCATAAGAGGTTATGAGCGCAAGAGTTTTTCCGCGGCGATCAGCCGTTCGTTTTCGCTCGTAAAAGGGAAATGGTGGAGCACGTTCGGGCTATTCGCTATCCTCACCCTTATCGCCTGGGTAATTTCTTTTATATTCTTCGTCCCGGCGTATTTAGTACTGATCATTGCCGCGATGCACACGATGGACGGCCAGTTCAATTCGACGCTAAAGATTCCCGCACTGTTCTCGGTGCTGATGACTGTCTTTTACGTGATCTCGGTTCTATTACAGGCTCTGCCGCAAATTGGGTTGGTGTTTCAATATTTCAACCTCGTCGAGCGAAAGGAGGCATTGGGGTTGTTGCGCCAGATAGACAGTATCGGGACGCCGGTACCGTCATCAAGGGAACTGGAGGAACATTATTAATGAGGGTTCTCATCGTTTTTTTGCTTTTTGTCTCGCTGAAGACGACTGCCCAGGATACGGTAGCGTACAAGGTCTCGGATATGATAGTACATCTCACTTCACCGGTCCGGACTTTGCCAGAGGCAGCAGACGACACCACGGCGGTGGTGAATCGTTTGGTACCCGCCGAAAAGATCGAGAGTCTTAAGGCCGATCCTGATTTACGTTATGAGAAGCCGGTGACCGTAGGCGAAAGTGTTTGGCGTGGCTTTTGGGCCTGGTTGGGCGATCAGATCGACGGCATCCTCTCCGATTCATTCACGACCAACATTGGGCGGACCTTTTGGTACATTGTCGGAGTAATCGCGGTGGTGATCATCGTGTTATTCATCCTGAAGGTAAATGCGATCGACGTGTTCTATTTCCGGAGAGGGAAACTGGAGTTTCACGCGCTGGAGGAGAACATTCACGAAATGGACTTCGAAAAGCTTCTTCGCGAGGCATTGGAACGGAATGATTACCGGCGGGCGATCCGACTCTTGTTCTTGCACGCCCTTAAACTTTTGGCGGACCGACACATGATCGACTGGAAGCCCGGCAAAACGAATCACGATTATGCGAGGGAGTTGAAAAGCCAGGAACTGAGTCCGGGTTTCAACAGGCTGAGCTACTACTTCGACTACGTTTGGTACGGGAACTTTAAAGCGACGGACGCGATGTTCTCTCGTGCACAGGAGACGTTTTCAAACTGGCGAACTAAACTGAACTAGCAGGTGCGTGACTGGAAATATATCGTCTATGTAGTCGTTGCGATAACCCTGTTTGCGCTTGTGAAACTTATTCGCCCAAAACAATACGACTGGTCGGTAACCTTCGCGCACTATGATAAGAATCCCTATGGAACCTATGCGTTGCATCAGTTACTGCCGGACCTCTTCACCGGAGGAATTACGCATAGTTACCTTACCCTGTATGAACTGAAGGACTCCCTACGACCTAACGATAACGTCGTTATTCTCGCTACAGGGATGAGCCTGGGAGAGGAGGATACGGATGTTCTGTTGAACCATGTGAAAGAGGGTGCGACCGCTTTCCTGTCGGCCGAATATTTTTGGGGGCAACTGCCCGACACGCTCCAGGTTATCGCGAACCGGGAATATTTTGGAATTTCGGGTGAGTCCACGGATTCAATCGCTATCCGCTTTGTGAATAAGCACCTGGCTTCCGATGAGCGCTATTATCTCCCGAATGAGACCAGCCGCACGTACTTTGGACGCTACGACAGCACCCGAACAACAGTGCTGGCACGCGATGAATTGGACCGACCGGTGACCTTACGAATAACCTGGGGCAAGGGTAGCCTGATCATGAATTGTACGCCGTTGGCGTTGACGAATATGCACCTTCTTCGAAAGAATAACGCATCGTTCGCCACAGGAATGCTCTCGTTCTTGTCATCACCGGGACGCGTGGTCCGGACAGAATACTATCACCTCGGAAGGATGGAGGCAAGCACTCCGCTGCGATTTGTGCTCAACACGGAACCACTCCAATGGGCATATTGGATAGCCCTACTTTCAATACTTCTTTTTATGGTCTTCGAAGCAAAACGAAAGCAACGCGTGATTCCGATCCTTCCGCCTTTGCCGAATACATCGCTGGAGTTTGTCACGACAATCGGTAACTTGTATTACCGGAACGGGAACCACAAGGACATTGCCGATAAGAAGATCGCTTTTCTTTTGGAACAGATCCGAACCCGGTACAAGCTTCGGACCAATGAGCTTGATGAAGCATTTTTTGAAGCACTCAGCAGTAAGTCGGGCAAGGATATTGGCGAGATCCGGCGTCTGTTCCGCACGATCGGGTTCATCCAGTCGATGCGCTTGATTTCACCCGGACAGCTTATGGACCTCAATGAGAAGATTGAATGTTTTAATCAGCCCTAAAAAAAAGAACGATCTAAGTACAAAAGAATTTTTCATTATGGAAGAGAACATATTCACCAGCCGTGTCGACCTCACCGCGCTCAGCACAAGCATCGGTCGTATACGCGAGGAGGTCGGCAAGGTGATCGTTGGACAGGAACAGATGGTCGACCTGTTGATCACCGCGATTCTCGCCGACGGCCACGTATTGATCGAAGGTGTGCCCGGTGTGGCAAAGACACTGACGGCCAAACTGCTTTCGAAGGTTATCTCGGTTGACTTTTCACGGATACAATTCACGCCTGACCTGATGCCGTCGGACGTACTCGGAACGTCCGTGTTCAACGCGAAGACTACGGAATTCGAATTCAGGGCGGGTCCGATCTTTTCAAACATTGTCCTGATCGATGAGATTAACCGTGCCCCTGCAAAGACCCAGGCGGCCCTTTTCGAGGTGATGGAAGAGCGACAGGTGACTGCGGATGGCAAGACCTATTCGCTTAAGGCTCCGTATATCGTGGTCGCTACGCAGAACCCGATCGAACACGAGGGAACTTACCGGTTACCCGAGGCGCAACTCGATCGATTCCTTTTCAAAATCGTCGTTGATTATCCGAACCTGGAGCAAGAGGTTGCCATTGTTACGGGCCATCACCAAAGAAAAGGCGCCGTTCCGATGCAGGGCGTGTCCAGCGTATTGTCGGCTGACGATATCCAGAACTATCGCCGTGCCGTTCAACAAATCCATGTGGAGGAAAACGTGCTGAGGTATATCGCTCAGGTCATCCATGAAACGAGGAACAATGCCGCTCTTTTTCTCGGCGCGTCTCCACGGGCCACCGTGTCATTGCTCAATGGTGCGAAGGCATTCGCCGCGTTGAACGGTCGCGACTTTGTTACGCCCGAGGACGTCAAGTATATAGCGCTCCCTGTTCTCAGGCACAGGGTGCAATTGACGCCAGACAAGGAAATGGAGGGTGTTACCGCCGATGAGGTCATCTCGCAGATCGTTGATAAGGTTGAAGTCCCACGATAGTGAAGATTCTGCGCACACTCTATATCAACAATCGTTTCTTCATCGGAACCAGCGTCATAATCCTGCTGTTCATCGCGACGTTCATTCTGGATACTCCCGTTCTGTTTCCGAAGGTCATGCTGGTGATCTTCAGCGGAGTCGGCTTGACCGATCTGTTCTTGTTGTACTGGACGCGTAAAGGCATCAACGGTCATCGCTTCGCACCGGATCGCCTTTCGAACGGAGATGACAACGAGATCCGCATCTACCTGGAAAATTTTTACGCCTTCCCGGTGCGGGTCCGGGTAATCGATGAGATTCCGCACCAGTTTCAACGCCGCGACATCAGCTTCTATGCGACATTGTCCGCGGGCAGAGGCAAGACGATCGTGTACCAGCTCAGACCGTTCAAAAGAGGAGAGTATTCCTTTGGTTCGGTCAATGTGTTTGTCAGCACTCAACTGGGATTTTTGTCGAGACGCTTCAAGTTCTCGTCCGATAAGATGGTTCCTGTGTATCCTTCGTACATCCAGATGCGGAAGTACGAATTGATGGCGATTTCGAACCGGTTGACGGACGTGGGTATTAAGAAGATCCGGAAGATAGGTCACAACCTCGAGTTTGAACTCATCAAGGAATACGTCAGGGGCGACGATGTCCGCACCATTAACTGGAAGGCGACGGCAAGACGAGCCCAACTGATGGTGAACCACTACCAGGATGAGCGGTCGCAACAGGTTTATAGCCTGATCGACAAAGGACGGGCGATGAAGATGCCGTTCGAAGGCATGAGCCTGCTCGATTATGCCATCAACGCCTCCCTGGTGATCTCGAACATCGCTATTAAGAAATCGGACAAAGCCGGGCTATTGACCTTCCAGGATAGGATAGGTGTCCTTTTGCCTCCATCGAGGAGCAGCAACCAAATGGGAAAGATCCTCGAGGTGCTTTACAAACAGAAGACCGCTTACCGGGAGAGCGACTTGTCGGTTGTGCACAATGTCGTTCGACACAAGATTACACAACGCAGCCTCCTGCTGTTGTACACCAACTTCGAATCGATGTACAGCCTGCAGCGCCAGATCGGATATCTGAAAGGGATCGCCAAAATGCACTTGCTTGTGGTTATCTTTTTCCAGAACACGGAGGTCAACAAGTTTCTCGCGGAGCCGGCCAGCGATCTGCGGGAGGTATATCAAAAGGCGATCGCCGAGAAAATGGTGTATGAAAAACGATTGATCGTCAAGGCGCTCATGCAGCACGGTATACAAGCTGTTCTCACCACACCACAGAACCTTACCGTTGACACGATCAACAAGTATCTTGAGTTGAAGGCGCGGGGCCTGATCTGATCAGATGTTCATTCGTTTTAGTTCCCTCACCGCATAATCGCAGGCGCGGGCGGTCATGGCCATGTAGGTGAGCGATGGGTTCACGCTTGACGAGGATGTCATGAATGACCCGTCGGTGATGAAGACGTTAGGGACCTCATGCATTTGATTGTAGGCATTGAGCACCGATGTCGCTGGGTCGTGCCCCATCCTGGCCGTACCCATTTCGTGGTTGGCATTGCCTGGAAACGACATAGTGCCTTCGAGGCGGATGTTTGTCGCGCCGATTGCTTCGAAGATCTCTCCCGCGGTGTTCACCATGTCGCGTTGCATAGCCTTTTCATTTTCGCGGAATGATGCGTTGATGGTCACGGTATTCCGACCAAACTTATCCTTCAAATCGGTGTTCAGCGTAATGCGGTTGTCGGGATAGGGCAGGCATTCGCCAAACCCTGTTAGCCCTATCGTCCACGGGCCCGGTGTTGACGCCGCCTGTTTCAGCGGTTCGCCGATCAGGTCTGAGGAAGTATGCCACCAACCCATGCGTGAGACGCCACCTCCGTGATTGTATCCGCGAAGGAAATCTTGTTGCTGCCTGGTGACATTCCTGAATCGCGGGATATTGAAGCCTGTCGGCTTGCGACCAACGTAGTACTTATCCTCGAATCCTTCGATTGTAGCGGAGAGGCCCATACATTTATGATGGTCCATGAGGTTCCGGCCGACCTGGTCGCTGCCATTGCCGAGCCCATTCGGGAAGCGGCTGGAAACGGAGTTGAGCAGAATAAATGTGGTGGCTACCGTGGCCGCGTTAAGGAATATGAGTTGTGCGTAATACTCGGACACTTCCCGTGTTTCTGTATCGATGACCTCCACGCCGGTGGCCTTACCGCGGACTTCATCGTATAGTACACGATTGACCAGCGTGTTGCTTTTAAGGGTAAGATTTCCCGTAGCCAATGCGGCCGGCAAGGTCGATGCATTGGTGCTGAAGTAAGCGCCGTAGGGACAACCGCGATGGCAGAGATTGCGGTATTGGCACGTGCCGCGGCCCTTCAAGGGCTGAGTGAGGTTTGCGGTGCGTCCTGAAATGACGCGACGGTCAGGATACCTTTGTTCAACCCGTTCTTTGACAGCGAGTTCGACGCAATTCATCTCCATCGCAGGTTGGAATTCACCATCGGGCAGGTGTGGTATTCCATCGCGGTTTCCACTGACGCCGATAAACCGTTCAACGTAGTCGTACCACGGTGCGATATCCTTGTAGCGGATTGGCCAGTCAACGCCGTGACCATCGCGAAGATTGGCTTCAAAGTCGAGGTCGCTCCATCGGAAGCATTGGCGCGACCAAAGAATAGACCTGCCTCCCACCACGTCGGCGCGGATCCAATCAAAGCGTTGAGCTTCGTGGTACGGGTTTTCGAGGTCGTTGACGTAGAAATGTGCGTTGTCCTGGCGGAACGACCAATGTCGGGCCTGAATATGCTTGTCCTGCTTTTGCCGGGCTGACAGTCTGCCTCCGAAAGGAATCTCCCACGGATCCCTGGTCGAAGTGGGATAGTTGGGGTGATTCACGGGCTGTCCCCGTTCCAACAACAGAACCTTCAAACCTTTCTCGCACAGTTCTTTGGCAGCCCATCCGCCGGTGATACCGGAGCCCACGACGATCGCGTCATAAGAATGCTGCTTTTTGGCTTTGAGGTTTAGGTTCATGGTGTTGGATTGTCAAGTTCTCAAAAATTTCTAAAACGAGAGGGAGCAATTTCAAACGGCACGGAATTTTTATTGGCGTCATGTTCCTGGCCTTTTTCCGGCTTATGATATTTTCTCCAAAAATCTTCCGGTGGGCTTTAACGGGAAAGATTACTGATATATTTTTGCCCAATTTTGTTCATACGTTTCCCCGTTAACAATGCCTAGAGACAGAAGTATCCGCTCCGTACTGATTATTGGCAGTGGCCCGATCATTATTGGCCAGGCCTGTGAATTCGACTACTCCGGTTCGCAGGCTGCGCGCTCCTTACGGGAAGAAGGCATTGAGGTCGTGCTGATCAATTCAAATCCGGCTACGATCATGACGGATAAGGTAACGGCTGATCACGTTTACCTCAAACCGCTCACCAAGAAATCCATTCGCGAGATCCTTGAAAAGCATCACATCGACGCGGTTTTGCCCACCATGGGCGGACAGACTGCGCTTAACCTTTGTATTGAATGTGAGAAGGCAGGAATCTGGCAGCATTACGGAGTGAGAATTATTGGCGTGGATATCAAAGCCATCGAGACAACCGAGGATCGTGAGAAGTTCCGGTTAAAAATGCAGGAACTCGGTGTGCAGGTATGCAAAGGAGCGACGGCCACCAGCTTCCTCCAGGGAAAAGAGATTGCCCAGGAGATAGGATTTCCTCTTGTCATTCGTCCATCGTACACGTTAGGCGGGACAGGAGGAGGCTTTGTACACGACCCCGAAGAGTTTGACGACGCACTGAACCGCGGACTTCACGCGTCGCCGATACACGAGGTTCTTGTTGAACAGAGTATTCTGGGATGGAAAGAGTTTGAGTTGGAGCTGCTGCGCGACAATAACGGTAACGTGATCATCATCTGTTCTATTGAGAACTTTGACCCGATGGGGATCCACACGGGCGACTCGATCACCGTCGCCCCGGCAATGACCCTTCCGGATACGACCTACCAGGCGATGCGCGACATGGCGATCCGCATGATGAACGGGATCGGTCAGTTTGCGGGTGGTTGCAACGTGCAGTTCGCCCTCAATCCGGACAATTACGATGAGATCATCGGTATCGAAATCAACCCTCGCGTGTCCCGATCATCTGCTCTTGCATCAAAAGCGACAGGGTATCCTATCGCGAAGATCGCAGCCAAATTAGCGGTGGGATACAACCTTGATGAATTGAAAAATGCCATCACAGGCACGACCACGGCTTACTTTGAACCCGCACTCGATTATGTGATCGTAAAGATTCCGCGCTGGAACTTCGACAAGTTTCACGGCGCCGATCGTCGGTTGGGGTTACAAATGAAGTCGGTCGGCGAGACGATGGGGATCGGAAGAAATTTTCAGGAAGCGCTTCAGAAAGCGTGTCAGTCGTTGGAGATTCGACGCAATGGGATTGGCGCTGATGGAAAATCCCTGACCAAGCAGGAAGACCTGCTACAGAGTCTGGAGCACCCGACGTGGAACAGGATATTCCATATTTACGATGCGATCCGGCTCGGTATCCCGATGAAGACGATCCAGAAGCTGACAAAAATCGATCGTTGGTTTCTCGACCAGATTGAAGAGATGGTTGAGCTGGAAAAGGAAATTGAGAAGTACGACATCGATAGCCTTCCTGCAGAGCTAATGCGCCAGGCGAAGGAAAAAGGCTACGCGGACAGGCAGATTGCACACTTGCTCGACTGCTACGAAAGCGAAGTATATAATAAACGACGGGAGATGGGCATCAACCGCGTTTATAAACTGGTCGACACCTGTGCGGCGGAGT
>CAZIAG010000073.1:0-11890 GCA_964537375.1 uncultured Roseivirgaceae bacterium | reverse complement strand
AGCGCGAGTCCACGGATTCAGGGCACAGCGTCAACGACGCGTTTATCGGCACCACGCCGTCAGGCAACTCGTACTGGACCGGAGGCTCTCTGGGTATTATCGAATTCATAGGACGTTATGAGAACTCGGCCGACAACGAAGTCGTCGTACCTTTTAGGCAAGATGTTGAGTTGTTTGTGCCGCCTATTCCCGTGATCGAGATCAAAGGGCAGTCAGATGCCGAAGGAGAAACGCTGATCTTCTGCGAAAGCCAGGCTCAAATCGACATCACGGCCTTCCCTTCCCCGTCAGCAGGCCGGTCAACTGGAAGTTTTGCGTTGTACGATTCCGCAACCAGCCTTCCAATTCCAATTCCGGTCGGCGGTTTCACCGATTTCGGCGATGGAAATGCGGCCCTGTTCCCCGCTGTCCTGACCAACAACTACCAGACCATCCGCGTGGAGTATACCTATAAGGACAACGACTCACCATGCTCGGGCAGCAATGTTTTCTTCATCAGGATCGCACCTACGCCCACCGCCTCGTTCGACATCGAAAGTATTTATTCGAGACACGCTCCCGAGCCTGACGACTATTGCGAAGGTATTGAAACTGAATTCGATGCAACCGCATCATCGGCTGGATCAGGGGGGTCGATAACTTATTACGAGTGGAATTTCGACGATATCAATTCGAATCAAACCGATAACCCGAACGTACGCGAAGGTGACCCTGACGCAGCCCGCCGTGTTTCGCATACCTTCGACGAAACCGGACGGTACAATGTGCAACTAATCGTGACTTCCAATCACGGATGCAAGTCGACGCCTGCATTCTACGACTTAGACGTTGGAGCAATCCCGGTTGTGAAGTTCGATTTCACGGGTGTAGCTGTAGGTGATGACTTCGCCTTCGACATCAACACTTCATCCGGCTCGTCGGAGGTGCCCAGCAGTCCGATACTGAGTGATGGCTTCGAAACACTCACCTGGTCATTTGGTGACGGTAGTTCGTCGGCGGAGATCAGCAACAATTTCAACTCACCGGTACATCACCAGTATGGCCAACCTGGTCACTATACCGTCATGTTGAAAGTCACGAGTACGACCGGTTGCGTCGATTCGTTGCTGCGTGATGTCGTAGTCGTGCCGAGGGTCCAGGTGACTAAAGAAACGCCGTACCTCGCCTATTTTGAAGACAACGTTACGTCTGATGACGGACGTAGCTTCCAAACCTGGCCGGCGTCATCATCGTGGGAACGCGGTATCGCGACTTCAACGATTACATCCAACAGCAATGTATGGAAGACCCGACTCGATGGGCCACACCTCCCCGCCGAAAAGTCCGCGCTTTATACACCTGCATTTGACTTGTCATCGCTTGAACGGGGAATCCTTTCCTTCAGCAGCGCAAGAGATCTCGGTTCCGGGGATGGCGTGGTGTTGCAGTATTCTACCGATAACCTGAACATTACCGATCCTGAGAAAGTATGGATAACGTTGGGAACGCCTGGTTCTGGCGTGGCGTGGTACAATGCGTCAAACCTAAACGCAAAGCCTGGTAACCAGTCTGTTGGTGACTATGGATGGGCAAATCAGGATCTCGTTTGGAAGCAGTCCAAACACACGCTTTCCGTTACCAATTTGCAGGGCCAGTCCAATGTTGTCTTCCGATTCGCATTGGGTTCACTCGCCTCGACGGGCCATACGTTCGATGGATTCGCTCTCGACAGCGTGCGTATTGGCGAAGGAACGCGCATTGTCTTGATCGAAAACTTCACCAACACAGGGGTCAACGGTACGCTGGCGGACAACGTCCGGGCGGAGAACAACGTCTTCCGGGAGTTCATGGATGAATCTTTTGGCAGCGACGTAGTCAAGATCCAATACCACCTTGGCTTCCCCGGCGTGGATCCATTCAACGAGGAAAACCCTGCCGACCCCAGCGCACGCGCCCTATATTACAACGTATCAACGATACCAGAAGTGAGACTCGATGGGATGAAAGGACCCGCGGGTAGTCCTTTCTCACAATGGGGTGAGGCGCAATATGCACAACGTACCCTCGACCTCGCCGACGTGAGCATCAACATCATACCAAATGGCGAAACGCCGGAAGGAGAACTGTCATTCGACGTCGAAGTAACGCCATTGCGTGATTTCACAACACCTTCAATTCTTCACGTGGCGATCGTTGAACGGCTCGTGAGGATTGAAGATAACCAGACCCTGACTGGCCGCATCCAGAGCAACGAAACGGAATTCGCGTATGTGATGAGAAAGATGCTTCCGAATGCGGGAGGAACAAAATTCTTAACACTCGATTCGGGAGTCACCGTTGCAGCACGCGGTTTCAGATGGAGTCACCCGACCCTCTTCCGCCCGGAGAACGATATCGCGATCGTGGCATTCCTCCAGGGCGAAATGAACCGCATAGTATACCAGGCAGCAATCGACACCACCATGACTGATCCCGATATCATCAGCAGCATTGAAGACATAGATGCGTTGCTGAAGGTTTATCCGAACCCGGCGGACCACCAACTGGTCGTCGAACTGCCATTCGCCCTAAAAGCACCTACGCCGATACGGTTGTTCGATCAGATGGGACGGGAGGCTTATTATTCCTCCTTCGAAAAAGGAGAAGATCGGAAAGTTATCGACACTGCCGATTTGTCTGCAGGATTGTATATGCTTCAGATCCAGACCGGACAAGGTCTGATCCGGAAGAAAGTTTTGGTACTGCACCGAAACTGATGCCCTTCAATGATTGAGAAGCCACCCGTAGAACACGGATGGCTTCTCGGCTTGTAAGGGGACTCAGCATGATTTGGGTGCCCGATAAGTGACTGAACAGGCTATGCCGATATATGAATTTTTTGTAAAAATCCATTGAATTGTCATGTCCCCAATGTATCTTAAAACCTTGTTTTTATGCATTTTTGGGCTAAAATCGGCCGTTTTTATCCCTCTCAGCACCTTGAACCAGAGCGTATCTTCGGCTAATTTTAGCGACCAGACAACCCGTTAAACCCTGCGCATGGACATCTTCCTGAACCCAGAGACTTGGGCGGCCTTGCTTACGCTTACGTTCTTCGAAGTCGTTCTGGGGATTGACAATATCATCTTCATATCCATTGTCTCGAACCGGCTCCCGGCTGAGATCCGCGCGCGCACAAGAAACATGGGGCTCCTCCTCGCCATGGGCGTGAGAATTCTCCTGTTGCTGACGATCACCTGGGTTATGAGATTTACAGCCCCGTTGTTTGAAGTGCCACATTGGGTAAGCGAAGACGGAAGTATCAGTGGGCGTGACCTGATCCTCATTTTCGGAGGAATGTTTCTTATTGCCAAAAGTACACGCGAGATCAACCATCAAACGGAGGGGGATGAAGAACACCTGTCCGGTGAAGGAGGCAAACGTAAAGTCAATGTCACAGGTATTATCGTTCAAATCATTCTTTTAGACATAATTTTTTCGTTCGATTCCATTCTAACGGCAGTAGGCCTTACCGGAGAAGTCATTATCATGATTATAGCGGTCATCCTTTCGATCGGCATCATGATCATTTTTTCAGGCCGAATCAGCCATTTCATTCACAAACATCCGTCGATGGAGGTCCTGGCGCTCGGGTTTCTGATCCTCATCGGATTTATGATCTTCCTCGAAGGCCTTGACAGAGATATTCCCAAGGGGTACATCTATTTTGCAGTTGTCTTTTCGATGCTAATCGAAATGGTAAATATTCGCGTCAGAAACCGACGCCAGCGCGCAAACCAGCAAGCCAATGAATGAGGAAGCGTTGAGGTATCCCATAGGGCGGTTTTCACCCAAGCCCTCCTATTCACGCGAGGATATCATAGAGGGAATAAAAATCATTGAATCCCTTCCGGAAAAAGTTCAAATGCAAGTAAGCCGGCTGAGTGCCAATCAACTTGATACGCCATATCGCAGTGGTGGATGGACAGCCCGCCAGGTAGTACATCACCTGGCCGACAGCCACACGAACGCCTATGTTCGTTTCAAATGGTCGCTCACTGAAGAAACACCGCTAATCAAGGCATACGATGAGAAGCGCTGGGCAGAAACAAATGAAACTAAACTCGACCCGGCTATCTCGTTAAACCTGCTCAAAGCACTCCACGCAAAGTGGGTAGCCCTACTCCTTTCGCTCGACGACAAGGATTTTAGGCGTGAATTTGTTCACCCCGAGACACAGCGAAACATCCCTCTCGAACGTATGGTCGCGCTGTACGCCTGGCATGGTGAACATCATCTGGCTCATCTGCGAATAGTGGCAGAGAAATCGTGAACCTCCAGGTATACCGAAATTGTTTTCAGGCAGAATTTGTAAACTAAGAGGCCACACATGCCGGAAACACCTTCTTATACCCCTCCGTTCCTCCTCTTTTCGCCGCATCTGGAAACAATCTTCCCTGCCCTGTTACGAAGGGTTCCGCTTCAACCTTACACGCGGGAACGAATAGACACGCCGGACGGCGATTTCCTGGACCTTGATTGGCTGTCGAACGGTTCCCCGAATGCGGTGGTTATTTCCCATGGCCTTGAAGGCAACTCTCACCGCGCCTACGTGCGCGGCATGGCCAGGATATTCTTTCAGAACGGCTTCGACGTCGCTGCCTGGAACTATCGGGGGTGCAGCGGAGAGGTGAATCGCAAACTCAGATTTTATCACAGCGGTGCCACAGACGATTTAAGAGTTGTTATAGACCATATCGTAGAGAAAAGGGGTTACAAGAACGTTTTCCTGATAGGTTTTAGCCTTGGTGGAAATATTACTCTAAAATACCTTGGCGAATCTCCACCCAGACCCGAGGTAAAAAAAGCTGTCGCCATCTCGGTTCCGCTTGACCTGCGGAGCAGTTGCGAGAAGATATCGCGGCCATCGAATTGGATATACTCGTATCGCTTTCTGCGCAGCCTCAAGAACAAGGTGATCATCAAGGCATCCGTTATGCCCGAACTCAAGACAACACTTCTTGAGCGGGTCAAAACGATTCAAGACTTCGATGAAAAATATACAGCACCACTTCATGGATTCGATGGAGCACTCGACTATTATCAACGGTGCAGCTCCCTTTTCTTCCTTGAAAACATCAACACCCCAACGCTCATCATCAATACGCTGAATGATCCATTCCTGAGCGAATCATGCTTCCCGGCAAAGATGCTTCAGCATCATCCTTATGTCTCTTTCGAGGTATTGGCACGCGGCGGACACGTTGGTTTTACCCAGTTCACCAAGAACGGATTTTATTGGTCAGAGGAGCGAGCATTGGCTTTCGTAACTACGGCATAAACCGCATTAATTTCGGGGCGCGTGCTCTAATTCGCAGCATCTTTGTAATTTGTGCACACTTTCCATGTTGTTGCAACAAACCAAGGGATGATTGACCGATACAGCATAGCGGCTCCAGCGGATGTCTTGCGGGAGAGATTCTCCACGGACGTCCCTGATTATTACGCGAGCCGCTATAATGCGGCGCCAACCCAACTTCTTCCGGTAATCACTTCGTCGTTTCCGGCCGGATTATCGCTATTCTATTGGGGCACATCCCCAGAGTGGTCAAAGAATAAGACGCTTAGCGAACGCAGTATCAACATTCGTGTCGAAGCCTTTGCTGACAGACCGGCCCTTCGGAAAGCTTTGAACAAGAACCGCTGCCTTGTACCGGCGGATGGATTTTACGGCTGGAAGAAGGTCGGTAAAAAAACCAGTATCCCCTATCGATTCGTATTAGTCAGCGGTCAGCCCTTTGCGATCGCTGGTCTGTGGGAAGAGTATGAAGACACTGACGGCAATGAAATTCAAACCTTCACCATTATAACTCAGCCTTCCAATGACCTGGTGGCGACTGTGCAAGAAAGGATGCCCGCGATACTGACCAGGGAAGCAGAAAAGGCGTGGCTCGATAACTCCACGAACGAGACAACACTTCTTGACTTGCTAACGCCATATCCAGCAACTGCAATGGATCATTACCCCGTTTCGCCGGCCATAAGCGATCCTTCGGCTGACTTGCCGTCAATGATCCTACCAACACCGCCGGCAGACCAACACGGAAACCTTACCCTATTCGATTAGAAACCGTCGTCATCGTCCTCCTCTTTCTTCGCGGGAGGAGTTGGCTGGGGAGTCGTGGGTTGCTCCTGTACTTCCTTTTTCCTGTTCTTCCTTCTGCCCAGGATACCTTTGCGCTCCTCTTCCTGAAGAAGAGGGCCTTCTGAAGTTTGGGTCACACTGTCGGGATCGATGAAATCGAACTCATCTTCCGGAGGTCTGACTATATCCGTCGTATCGGACTCTTGCTTCTGTTTTTTCTTGAAGAGATTCTTGAAAAAGCCCTTGAGCCCCTTTCGTTCTTGTTGCTCTGCCCGGTCGCGACCCGCCTGTTGCCGCTGTGCCAGTCGAACATCCGGGAGGACTATATCCTTCCGCAGATACCACATGTAGCTGTCCTGCTCCATATTGAACCCAACCTCATCAACGTAGTATTTCGGAGCCTGTGGCACGTATTTGCCAGCTGCCTCATCATAGATCAGGCTGTCCGGCATATTGTATTTAAGCACACGTACCTCCCTGTCCTTTGAAATCACATAGGTACTATCAACTGGTGGCGGAGTCGCTGCCGAATCCCTGTTAACGTCAGGGACGTAAAGGCTATCGATTACCGATTGCGCGGCGCGGCGAAGCTCCTCCTCGGAAACTACCTCCGGATTCGCTATTGAATCAGGAACTACGACAGGAACGGGCGCCATGGCGACCGTCTGCATCTGCCTAAGCCTGGCCCGATAACTCATAGGTTCAGCTACCAGGTAACGATTTTTGCTCGCCGTAAGGATTTTTGGAGTTGAATCCTGTTGAAAATAGCTGAATTTCTTCCGAAGCTCGTCCTTGTCGTGGATAAACGCACTTTGGTAGGCAGGGCATATCATTCGCTGGGTGCAGGCTCCCAGCACAAGACAGGAACATACGACAATTAAAGCCCTGTTCATCAGTGGGGTAAATCACGTAAAATTAAGGAAATAAACCACAATGTCCCGCAAAAAACGTCATTGGTGTAACGTGCAACGATGGCCATTTAGTGGGCCGTTAGACCTGTTTTTTGACCGTTTCCGGGAAGATTGATGCCTTACAGCAGACGCTTAAGCACGAGGAACAGGATACCCAGCAGGAAAATGATGATTGAAATCCGGTTGATGCCATGCATTACGCGGATATTAAAGTTGGACGGATGCGATGGATCTTTCCGTCGGAAGAAATACCGGCCCACTTCGCCAAGACTTAGAAAGTCACGGACTGTGCTTCCCTTTCTTTGTCCAGGCTTTCGTTTGTTCTCCTCACTCATTGTTCCAAAGCGTTCGTTTATTCCTTCAACGATTCCTGCCCAAGGATTGCGGGCTCATCAATCCATCGACCATCCTCCCTGATCAGGCCGATCAATGCGTCAACAGCCTCCGCGGTCGGAACGTTCCGCTTAACGACGTCCTTTCCCCGGTACAATGTAATCCGCCCTGGTCCTGAACCAACGTACCCGTAATCCGCATCCGCCATTTCACCCGGACCGTTTACGATACATCCCATGATGCCGATCTTCACTCCTTTCAAATGAAATGTTCGCGCACGAATCTTTGCCGTCGTTTCCTGTAAATCAAATAGGGTACGACCGCATGAGGGACAGGAAATGTATTCCGTTTTTGAGATGCGTGTTCGCGTGGCCTGCAGGATATTGAATGCGGTTTCGTTGACTATCTTAGCTCCACCGCAATTCTCAGCAGCCAGGAATATTCCATCCCCCAGGCCATCGATCAACAATCCGCCGATATCCGTTGCAGCGTATAGTTGCAGCGTCTCCGGGGCAAGGTCTGAATATGCACGTCCAACGACAACGGGCACAGGACAATCATTGTTCATCAATTCCACAAAAAGCCGTCTTTGTTCCGCCAGCCCGTGCGCATTCCAGGTATCAATCAGCAACACGGCGGTTGCGTCATCCTTCAATTCTCTGATCAAAGCAGGCGTTACATCCTTAAGGCACGCGTACACGAAATTCATCGTATCGGAGCGATCAGCACCAGAGAGGTACGCCTCGCTTCGGATGAACGGATAAGTGCGAGGCTGGGTGCGGTACTGCAACCATTTTGGATGATTAAAAATAACACCCAATGTTCCCGGAACCTCGAACTCGATGGAGTGGTCGCCAACGAAAACATAGTCACACGCAGCGTCCGAAATATTCCATTTGTCGAGCATCGCGGAATACCGATAACCCACTGAAGCCAACATCGACGGCGTTATTGCCTCACTGCCCGAGAAATCTGAAATAACACGCGGAACCTCATGACCACCGATATTTACAACCGTACGCGTCTCACGGCGGTTATAGGAAAATGGACCGATCGGATAGGTCTCTGCCGGTGCAATCGGGTCGTGGTTCTCCCGGCCGTCGTAACGGGAGGCCAGTGTTCTTGCCACAGGGACTTCTGCCTCCGGGGGCTCAGTCAAGGAAACGCGGATGGTGTCACCCAGACCATCCTCGAGGAGTGTACCAATCCCCACCGAAGATTTGATCCTCCCGTCTTCGCCTTCCCCCGCTTCCGTGACGCCGAGGTGGAGAGGATAGGGCCTTATACCCTCCTCATTCATTTTCTGAACCAGAAGGCGATAAGCCTGAACCATGACCTGGGGGTTGCTTGACTTCATCGATAATACGATGTTGTGAAAGTCAAGATCTTCGCAAATCCTTACGAACTCAAGGGCAGATTCCACCATACCCAAAGGCGTGTCACCATACCGGCTCATTATTCGATCTGAAAGTGAGCCATGATTCGTGCCAATGCGCATGGCCGTGCCGTACTCCTTGCAGATCTTTACCAACGGAGTGAATTTCTCACGTATCCTGTTCAACTCCGCCTCGTAGGAGTCGTCTGTATAGGCAATCGATTCGAATCGTTTCCGATCTGCATAATTCCCGGGATTGATGCGCACCTTTTCAACCAGGCGGGCAGCAAGTTCCGCTGCATTCGGTGTGAAATGGATATCCGCAATTAAGGGGACTCGATATCCCCGTTTTTTCAATTCAGCCCTGATCACTTCCAGGTTGCGTGCCTCTTTGATACTTGGCGCGGTAATGCGCACATACTCACATCCAGCATCGACCATTCTGATCACCTCTTCCACTGTTCCATGCGTATCCATCGTATCAACGGTCGTCATTGATTGAATGCGAATGGGATTACTACCGCCCAGGCCGACATCGCCGATCTTCACTTCGACGGTTTGTCTTCGGCTGTACCTCACAAGGCTGTTGCAATAAGATTTTATGGATGTAATCCGAGAATCCACGAGTCGGTTGATTTCAACACAAAAATAGCTTTTATCAATGGATTTAGCCCCGGGACAGAGCCCATTTAACGAACGGGAAGCCGTCAAATATCACCCAGCAATGGCCGGATAAGTATTTCTTCCACCACACTCCGCTCAGACAGGTGACAGGCACTGTACACGGCGTCAGCCACATCTTCTGATCTCATAAACCGTTCTTCGGGTAAGTCCGTTCCCTGCCAGCTACGCGTATACGTTGCTCCCGGCATCACGGCGGTCACCCGGATGTTATAGGGCTTCAACTCCTCACGAAGGCAACGCGAGAATCCGAGCAGTGCCGCCTTGGCGATAGCGTATGACCCGCCATTCGGATAAGCCTTCAAACTGGCGATGGAACACATGTTGACGATGTGACCGCTTCGCGCTTTTTTCATCAGGTCCGCAAGTCCCCGTGTCGCATAGTAAGCACTGTAGAGGTTAGCATTAATCATACTTTCCAGTGTACCCTCGGGCTCCGCGCAAATCTCACCCGGAAGGTAGTGGCCGCTGTTGTTGACTAGAATATCAACGTGTCTCCCCAGACCATTGACGAAGTCGGTAAAGGCTTTTACCTGGAGCCTTTCACTCATGTCAGCCTTGAAAACGTAAACATGTGCGGAAGGGGAAGTCGTCGCCAGGTGGTCCTTCAGGGAGGCAAGCTCCTTTTCGTTCCGAGCACACGTGACCACATCGAAGTTGCCCGACGCAAATTTTTCCACGATAGATCGACCTATGCCCTTTGATCCTCCGGTGACGACTATTAGCTTGCGCATGAATGATCCCTATTTTAAGTATCTTTAGCAAGATAATACTTGTGTTGATTTAATTGTAGCATGATAAAAGAGATCGGAAAGTACTTCTTATTTCTGGGGCACCTTTTTATAAATCGCGAGTCATTCTCCACATACTACCGCAACACCATCGACGAATGCGTAACGATCGGATTAGGCTCGGTCTTCCTGGTAGCGCTCGTGTCGACCTTCATGGGGGCCGTGACCACAGTGCAAACGGCTTTCAACATGGTGAGTCCATTGATACCGGACTACGTGATTTCCCAGGTAGTCAGGGAGATGACCGTTCTCGAACTTGCCCCAACGATTATCGCCGTAATCTACGCCGGGAAAGTAGGTTCCAGCATGGCGGGTGGGCTCGGCACGATGCGCATCACCGAACAAGTCGACGCGCTTGAGGTCATGGGGATCAATTCTATCTCATTCCTGGTACTTCCTAAGATCATCGGTTCCATGCTGATGTTTCCGCTGCTGGTGATCGTTGCTGGCGTGTGCGCGCTCCTGGGTGGATATGTTGTAGGCACGGTAACCGACATCATCACACCCAATGATTACGTCTACGGTATCCGCTTTCAGTTCAATGATTTCACCATTACATTTGCCCTGATCAAAGCGGTGGTGTTCGCCTTTTTAGTTGCGTCGATTTCATCGTTTAAAGGATACTATACCGAAGGTGGCGCGCTGGAAGTCGGACGCTCCAGTACGCAGGCCGTAACCAACAGTGTCATTGCTGTGTTGCTGGCCGACTATTTCCTGGCCCAGTTACTCGTAGCCCCATCATGATCGAAGTAAAAAATATTTCAAAGTCATTTAACGACAAGCCTGTCCTGAAGAACGTCAGCGGCCTTTTTGAAAAAGGAAAACTGAACCAGATCATTGGCGCAAGTGGAACAGGGAAAAGCGTGCTGCTGAAGTGCATCGTCGGACTGGTAAAACCGGACTCCGGTCAGGTATTTTTTGACCGACGTAACTTTTCAGAAGGCGATCGCAACCTGAAGACAGAGGTGCGCCGAGAGATCGGCATGCTTTTCCAGGGAGGAGCTTTGTTCGACTCCAAAAACGTGGAAGAGAACGTCAGATTCCCGCTTGACATCCTGACGCAAATGGATTACGAGGAAAAGCTCGATCGCGTAAACTTTTGCCTCGAACGCGTCGGACTGAAAAACGTCAACAAGAAAATGCCTTCCGAATTAAGTGGTGGCATGAAAAAGCGCGTTGGCATCGCACGGGCTATTGTAAACAACCCGAACTACCTTTTCTGCGACGAACCAAACTCAGGACTCGACCCTCAAACATCCATCCTGATCGACGAACTTATCAAAGACATAACCGCAGACTACAATATCACCACGATCGTAGTTACGCACGACATGAACTCCGTGATGGGGTATGGTGAAAAAATCCTCTTCATTTATCAGGGACAAAAACTTTGGGAAGGAACAAAAGAAGCAATCCTCGACTCCGGCGTGAAAGAGCTTGACGACTTCATCTTTGCGAACAGCCTGATGGCCAACTTGCGCAACAAATAAGTTTGAAGGACGCCATCAATTTCCTAACTTGGAATGCGGTTCCGCATTTTTCCATTCTTTGCCACCAACAAGATCGACATGAGGTTGTTTTCTACGCTGACTATTTTGCTTTTCGCATGCTCGGGCTACGGGCAGGTATCGGGCACCGTCAAACTCGATCACCTGGGAATGGAGTTCACCATTCCCTCCGGCTGGATAGGCCAGCC
>CAZIAG010000072.1:7237-11935 GCA_964537375.1 uncultured Roseivirgaceae bacterium | reverse complement strand
ACCCGGACTCTGAAACATCTCGAAACCTCGATAATGTTCCGCAGGTAACTGTACTAGATCGCATCTGGTGGGATCAATAAATCAACGAACTATGAAAACGAAATTCATAAATGTTATGACCTTTGCCATGGCGATGTTGTTCGTCGCCTGCGAGGAAAACGAAGTAATGCCCGGTTACCAAAAAAAGGGAACGGCCACGCACACAGTGGCCAGCTTGACTGTTTCGGATGATGAACCTACGGAAGGGGATATCGTGACGGTCTTCATGACCTACGTACATCCTTCATCGGATCCTCTCACTCAAATACAGCTTAAGGCAAAGGTGGATGCGGCGGACTACGTGGTGGTTCATACCATTACACCGAGCGCCGCCGATCTGGACAGGGAAGTAAGCACTACGTTCAACTACGAAGCACCGATGGGTGCCGCAACTGTAGTTTTGGATATGGTTCTTTCATCAGGCAAGGAATACCCTCAAATCCTGCGGGTGACCCTGGATATTCATGACGGTGGATCATAAGCTGTAATTTTCAGCTACACGCATAAGGCCAGGTGAATCTTCTCGCCTGGCTTTTTCTTGGTTCTGTGTCAATACTCAGTAGTAGTCGCGATAGTTTTCGATGAACTCTTTTCCGATATCTATCAGGAATTTTTTTCCGTCGCATTCTGCGCGTTCTTCAGCGGCACAGATTCTTAGCGTGATGTTGGCAGGTTCGTGACCTGTTTCATGAGAGATTTCGTCGACGAACGTTTGAAACATCGGCAGAGCCACCCAGTCAACGGAGTTGGACAGCAAGCCATATTCTCCACCGGATTCCCGTTGAATGATGCCCTGCTCCTCCAGGAAATCCCTGGTCGGGCGAATAATATGCAACGTGTCTATTTCGTGAGATTTATCTGCTGCAAGTAGGTCACGCGTGGCCTCCTTAAGAATCGCATATTCCGTAGTCTGAATCCTGGTGATGCCGTAACGCAGGTTTGTAAATCCAAAAACAACAAAGATCACGGTGACAACCACGTACGCTGCCCTTTGCCATTTCTCGGTCCTGATAACTATGTCAAGTGCCTTGTAAAGAAAGAATGCATTCAGGAGGACAACAGTGACGAGGCTTCGGTTCGATGCATGATTCTCTGCTGCAACAAGGTTGGGGATATAGGCCAGGAAATACGACACAACCACGACAGCGGCGTAAATCAATTTCTCCCGGGTAATTCCGCGTCGGAAATAAGCTGCGATGCAAACCAGGAACAATATCGCGACCGGCACTCTTAACATATTGGCGAATGTGTTTCGGACAAGTAGCAGGTTGAATTTGAACGAATGAACCAAAGCATTCTCCAAAAACCAGCGAATCTTTTCAAAGGGCTCAAAAGCGAGCAGCCCTGCCCGGTCAAGAGGAGGCAACGAAGTGTACCAAAGAATTGCATTGAAGAGGCCGGCATATACAAGATAGGTGGTGAAGTATACGGCGACGGCCCAAAGGAGGCGCCTGATCAGACGATCTTTTTCGTAGCCAACAAAGACAACGAAGACGAAAAAGGTGTAGGATGGTTGATAGAGCATCAGGCTTATTACACCGGCGACCAGGGCAAGGGCGATCCAAAGCGATCCAAAGGTACCGCGGGTGCTGATGCCCTTGAGGAAGAAACGTGCGCTGAGGAAGGCGACCCAGGCCGCCCAACCCGCCTGAAAAAGCGCCGTCCAGCCTGTAACGAGACCAATGAATGCCGAGCTAATGAAGAAGATACTAAACGCGAAAACGAACTGGCGTCTGTAGCCTAGGGTCAACATGAAACGATGAAAGCTGATGATCAGCAACGCGTTGCCGACCATCGCGATCATGCGAATGTATTTCAAATCATCGATCGAGTCTGTCCATTGAAATAGCTCTGTTAGTGCCAGGCCAAAAATAGGTCTCCCTCCCTGAATGAAAACATGAACGAAGCCAGGGTTGCCTGCATTCCTGAAGAACTCGTACGAGTCGGTGAGCGCGTAGGTACCCAGAACCGGGTAGTACATCATGATCATCAGGAACAACAACAAGAAAATTTGACTGCGGTCTGCTTTGGTCATGCTACTTTATCGTTACCTTGGATTAATCTGATTACCTGGCGGTATGACTGCAAAAGTTATAAAAAGAATAGCACTAACGTGCTCTTTCGTTTTAGGATGTTTCTTTTGCGATGGACAAATTATTCATTGCGCGGAGGCAAAGGGGGCCAGTCACATTGTCATAAACATATACCCATATCAGAAGTTCGAGGTGCCACCTTGGATCGTTGCTGGTTGCTGGCGTGGATATTATGCGATAGATGGAACAAACACAGTACTGATACCTACCCGGCAAAATCTGGTCGATGGAACGTCGAACGGGAGTTGTGACTACCCACCTGTCGGGGACCCAAAGCAGGAGGACTTCTTTTTTTATACGCACGGCAAGAAGACAAAAGTGATAACAGCGAACCTTGAACTTGTGCATCTTCGTAACTATGCGGGAGTATTTTCTGCTCACGATGTCTCGATTGCCGGTAATCCATTTATAGTCGCCTATGTTCATGGAGAGAACAAGGGTAGCGGGAATACAATGTTGCCGGATCCCGAAGGGGACGACTGGAAAAATTACTTTTCCTTTGTGAGCCTTGCCTGGGTGGAAAATCGAGAGAAGAATCAATGGGGTCAGGAACACTATGAAGATGAGGGGCCGGTCGTATGGCCATCTGCCGGATATACAAACCGGGAAGGGACAGAAAAATTGTCGCAGGGCGTTCGTCATCCTTCGTCAATCGTACACGAAGGATTTATCTACATCTACTATAAAGAAGAGAATCTTCCATCCGCCTGGGGACCGGGCAGGGAACCGGGGATTAAGCTTGCGCGCGTGCGTGTCGAAGAGTCGCGGAATGCACGCGCGTACGAGGTTTATCATGATGGTTCCTGGCATAGGTCCCTACCTGATGGGCTGAATAAGGGGAATGTAGCAGACTATAAAGGTACTCCGGGGCCGCTCTCCACGGTAGTGACCGGCGACTTCAATACGCATAGGTTCAGCGTTGCCAAGGTAAGGGGGACAGACTACTTTCTCGGTCTGGAAGAATACGCTGACGGCAATGATGTAGTCATTGCTTTGAGAAAATCATTCGACCTGATCAATTGGGGGCCGCGATATGGCATTTGGCGTGACCACGAATTCTGGGAAAGCGGCAGGGTGCATTACCCGATCTTTTTGGATAAGTACGGCTGGAGTAATACGGAGATCGACCCCGATCAATTCTTTATCCTGGGAACATTCTCGAACATTCCCGACTGGGGAAAGATCAGCCGCCTGAATGTTACGCTGGACTGTGGTGGTCCTTCGATGCGGCGGATGTCCATGAGTTCGCGTGAGATCCCATCACCTTCCGGGAATCCGGACGTGTACCCAAATCCTTTTACCGATCAGGTTCAGATCAACTGGCCTTACCAGGAGCCGGGCGAATTTGTCGTGAGGGCGTTGACGGGACAGGTGATCCTCCGTTCGGAGGTAGTACCTGGCGTGAATACGATTCAGATCGCAACGCCATCGTCTGGTCTTGTGGTATACGAACTCACCGGTAAAGGAGTAAGCACACGCGGGAGACTCATCGGGAAGTAGGGCGATCCCGACAAGTGATGGCACTTTAGCACAAAAAGTAGTTACTCCGCTCGTTTCTCCGCGACGACCATCATTATGTCGAAAGTATTCAGTGGAATTTGAAGTGCTTCCGGGATCAGTGAATGTATCTTCTTATGGAACGTTCGTTCGGACTTGTTCAAAATGAAAAGAGAATGATAAATCTGCTTCAAGCTTCGGCGAACCGCGGGGTAAAGAACCGCGACAATCCTGAATCCTTTGCGTTCCAACAAGACAGAGATCGTCTTCCTCGAAAAATAGTGCAAATGGGATGGAGGGTGGATCATCCTCCACCTCTTCCCTTGTAATCGGGGGAGCAGCGCCGAGATGTCTCCCGTTGTGATGTACAATCGTCCACCTTCGTCGAGATCAGCATATACCTTTTCAATAACCGCATCCGGTGACGGGAGATGTTCGATCACATCCCACATAAAGACGTCGGTGTACGTTTGGCCACCCCGCTGAAAGGTGAGGTAATCTTTGCAGATCAGGTTCAAGTTGTATTCGTTTTTGCCATGATCAATCGGTTTTGGAGTAATGTCGAGGCCTGTATATTGCGAGTTTGGAAACCGCTGCTTCACAACAAGCCCAAAAAAACCATAGGCGCACCCGAGTTCCAGGATATTTTCAAACCTCCTGCCGGGGTCAAGCTTTTGGAGGCGATCGATTCGCGCGTTAAAATTTCGAATAAAGGCGTCTTTGTCACGAACGTAGTGTTCGTATTCGCTGCCCATAAAATAGTCTTCGTCGTAAATTTCATCCGCATCGTACGACGACATATCGTAGTTGGCGGTGACAAAACCGCAGCGGGTGCATTTGCGCAACAATTCGTCGTATAAACCATTAAAGACGCTCCCGCTACAAACAAGGCATTCCATCATAATACGCAATCTCTTATGATGTACGACGGACGGCCCTTGCTTTGAAGGAACAACTTGCCCAGATACTCACCAATAATGCCCATCATGACCAATTGGATCCCACCGATAAAGAGGACCGCCACTAGAACCGACGTCCATCCTTCGACAACGTCGCCAAGGAAGAGCTT
>CAZIAG010000072.1:0-7227 GCA_964537375.1 uncultured Roseivirgaceae bacterium | reverse complement strand
AGCTTGGCATAGATCGCGTACAATGCGTAAAGGAATGCCCCTGCTGATATAATGAGCCCCATAGATACCGAAAGGCGTAGCGGCCTGATGCTGAAAGCGGTTATGCCCGCGATGGCGAGGCTCATCATTTTGCGAAACGTGTACTTTGTCTTGCCTGCATGCCGTCGGTGGACATCGAACGAAACGACTGTACTGGGGAAGCCATACCAGGGCAGCAGTCCGCGCAGAAAAAGAAAATTGTCGCTCACGGAGCGGATAAGATCGGCCACCTGTCGGTCGATCAACCGGAAATCAGCCATCCCTTCCTCAATCTTTATGTCGGAGAGCCACGTAATGGTCTTGTAAAAAAGCTTCGTCCAGGTGCGCTTGAGAAGACCGTAGCGCCGATTATGCCTCCTCTTCGTGTATACTACCTGGTATCCCTCCTTCCATTTTCTTATCAATTCCGGTAAAAGGTCCGGCGGATGTTGCAGGTCTGCATCCATCGTTATGATGCAGTCTCCGGACGCGTGGTCTATTCCGGCTTTGATGGCAGCCTGATGTCCAAAATTTCGGGAGAAGGAGAGGTACTTAACGTTTTTGTCGTTCGACCGCAACCGCTTAATAGCATCCAAAGACTGGTCCTGACTCCCATCATCGACAAAGATCAACTCGTAGATATGGTCGTCGGCGAGAACAGATTTTAAGGCCTTGTACAACGCCTCTATATTTTCCTCTTCGTTGTAGCAAGGTACGACGATGCTAATGTTGGGGCCTTCGCTCATACCAAATATGCGAAGGTAACGGTTTTTGCGAATACCTGAAATTCGGATTGTCTGTTATGCCGTTAGGAAAACAGTTTGGGACTTCTCCGATGTTTGGGTGCCGTCCAAAAAAGTAACATCTTTGACCGAATTACAGCGATTTCTCGGATAATGGATTTCACGCTATCGGCTTCCTGCGTGGGGTTGACGGGAGATGGAGTGTTGAGAGTATTCGAGTGTTTCTTCACCTGAATAAATGACCATGCTTCGATCAAAACTTGACAATCCCATCAATGCGATCGTCTTGATTTTTTTAGTGATCACCTTCTTGTTCAGCGGCATCTTTGGCGAGTATGGGTACACAGACGTGTACGAGTTTTTATATCATGCCGATAATGAAAACTTTATCGATGTTTTTATCCAGGGTGGCCGACCGCTGTATGGTTTGTTGAACAAGTTTGCTTTGACCAATACAGAGACGGTAGGTGGACTTGCGTGGTGGCGACTGTTTGGTGTCGCTGGACTCTTTTTCGCTACGGTTGTTTTCTTTGCAATACTTCGGCGTTACCTGTTCGATAACATTGCTGCCGCACTCTGCGCTGTGTTCTTTGTTGTTACGCCAAGCGGGAGTATCATCGGCCTGTGGGTGGCAACTTACCAGGTCGGATGGGGGCTGGCCATTGCCATGGCAGGTGGCGCATTCACTGTCGAGGCAATAATGGAAAGCAGGAGACCCAGGCGCTGGCTTCTTTTCTTTTTGGGATCCCTTTGTGGATTGATCGCGATAACATCATACCAACCAACGTATACGGCATTTGTTATTCCCGCGCTATTGGTTTTTTTGAAGGATATGTCGTGGAAAAGAGCGTTTTATTTCCTTACTGTATACTTTGTTTTGTATATTGTATACTATGGAATTCACTTGCTTGTTCTTGAGTGGACTCAACTTCCACCGCTCCAACGAAGTGGTCTGACTGATGATCCGGTTGCGAAATTGAAGTGGTTCTTTCGCTGGCCCGTAACGAGGGTGTTTCAGAGCAACTTTGTTTTTTATGGGAACATCTGGTTAAAGCTTGTGCCTCTAACGTTTATGGCTGCGGCGGGATTCGGTGCGTTCGTAATATTGAGAAAGGCAGACAAGGTTCTGGGTGTCGTCCTCGTTTTGGGACTCGTCGCATTTCTCTTTTCGAGTTATATTCCCAACCTCATTTCATCAGATAGCTGGGTCTCCTACCGGACGCTGTCAACCCTGTTCCTTTTTAAACTTGTCCTTGTATTCGTTGGCGTTGAATACCTGCGGCATCGTTTCAAACTAACTTACGTTGTGGCGGTCGTTGTCGGCCTGTGGCTAATGGCGAATGCCTGGTACGTAAACACTAAAGGCTTTACAGAATTGCAAACTGAAGAATATGCCTTGGTCAAGGCAGAGGTACATCGGCTTATACCGAAACTCAGGCAAGGGAATGAGTTGGTATTTCTAATGCCGGAGTTGGGTTTTCTTGAAACGGAGGGAATAGTTAGCCGCGTGGTCAGCGATGAATTCGGAAGCTTATCAACTTCACGGGACTGGGTTCCGATGCCAATGGTGAAACAGATACTGAGGGAGGCGGGCGAAACAGACTTGGAAAGAAAATTGAAAGTGATAAATGTACCCCCCCACATGAGTGCGACGACAACGCTGGACTCGACGGCCGTGATCGTGGATATTGAGTCACTCTATCGTCGGAAGTGGGGTGGCAGGTAAGACTAACGGAAGATCGATGCATACAACTTTTTGCGGGATTGATTCGTTAAATAGATGGACCGCCACTCATGGCCGACCATTTTTTTCCCTTATGCATAAAAATTATAATGCGAAACGCCTATCTTTATAAATCATTTTTTTGACGTATGCTTAAGAAGCTTCCGCGGGTATTCCGCAATTTTTATGTGATCGCCACAGCTATCTTTCTGCTCTGGATGCTGATCCTCGACTCCAATAACCTAATTGCGCGATTCCAACTGAGTTCAAAGCTCAGCGGTCTTGAAGAGGAAAAGGCGTACTA
This sequence comes from uncultured Roseivirgaceae bacterium, assembly GCA_964537375.1. Classification (GTDB taxonomy): domain Bacteria; phylum Bacteroidota; class Bacteroidia; order Cytophagales; family Cyclobacteriaceae; genus Chryseosolibacter. The sequence goes on along the minus strand of CAZIAG010000072.1, from coordinate 4,439 downwards.
CGAAGAGAAGATTCTCGAAGTGAAGAAAGACCGTAACGACCTTTTCGGCGACGAAGAATCCCTGGAAAAGTTTGCTCGGGAGAAATACCTGATGAAGAAGGAATCCGAAGACATTTTTGTCATTGAAGAAAAATAGTATGAGAACCGCTTTGCTGACAATTGCATGTATCCACTTGGCTACAGCCGTGTTTGCGCAGCGTGATATCGACAAGAACACGAGTTGGTCGGTGAAGGATCGGGGCTATCTCGGCCTGGGTTTTGGTGGTCTTGGGTTAGGCACTCATCCAACATATGGTACCTATTTCTCGATCGGCTTATCTCCGCTGGCGGGGTTTATGTTGGCGAGAAACCTGTCCGCGGGTGTAGGGTTTGAATACCAGTACACCAGCTACTCTGATCTTAAGATACGTTTGCACCAATACGGGTGGTATCCTTTCCTCCGATACAACATCAAGAATTTCTTTCTGCAGACAGATTATGATTGGTACAGCATCCCGCTAATCAGGAATGGGAAAACGGAAGATCGGGCGTTGCTGGAGCGATACTTTATCGGCGTGGGGTATACGTCGTCGAGTCCTGGAAGTCGAAGTGCGGTAAACTTCCTCGTCTCTTATGACTTTCAATACACTAATCTTTCGCCGTTCAGTTCGCCGTTGTCGATCCGGATCTTTATGACCTTTTGAGAGTAATCCCGAATTTTTCTGCGAGCACGTTCAGGTCTTCAACTACCTTCTCATTCACCGGAATGCCGTGACGGGCACGGTGTTCAGATATTTCGCGTTCAGGGTCGCCGGGGATAAGGACGCGCATCTGGCCATCAACGGTCCTGGCAGACCGGAAACGACTGATCCAATTGTCCATATGCTTCTTGAAGTCATCCGCCGGTCGGAATGCGTCAATCCGCATGGCGCCGAAGAAGTGGCCGATCCCTTCACCGACAGGGTCCGCGGGTGGTGATAGAAAGGCCACGAAGGGAGGTACCCATGGGCCATAATTTGCTCCAGACAATACCGCTGAGAAGATATCCACCCACGCGCCCAAACAGTATCCTTTATGGCTACCGTGCTCGCGGTCACTACCGAGGGGAATCAATGCTCCACCGTCCTTTAATTCATGGGGATTGGACGATGGTCGTCCGTCGGCTTTTTGGACCCAGCCCAATGGCGCCTCCTTGTTTGTCCGCTGCAGGATTTCCAGTTTACCATTGGCCGCGGTCGTGGTGGCGAAGTCGGCAACGAATGGAGGTTGTTCTCCGGCGGGAATCGCCACTGCGATTGGATTGGTGCCCAGCATTCGTTCCACCGAAAATGTTGGTGCAACCAGGGGACTTGCATTGGTCATGGCCATTCCAATCATGTCCTCCTCAAGCGCTTGCATGGCATGATGTCCTGCAATGCCAAAGTGGTTCGAGTTCCTGACAGCTACCCAGCCGGTTCCCGCCTGCCGGGCCTTTTGCATAGCGATTCGCATTGCGTAAGGGGCAACGACAAGGCCAAGACCCTGATCACCATCGACCACAGCCGTGCTTGGTGACTCGTGAACAATCTTTACCTTTGGTTTGACATTGATGCGGTTGGCCTCCCAAAGCCTGACATATCCAGAGAGCCTTGCAATTCCGTGCGAATCAATACCCCTCAGGTCGGCGTTAAGCAGCACGTCAGCGGCAGTCGCCGACTGATCGGGCGGGCAACCGATGGCGTCGAAAACCGCCTTTGTGAACGTTCGAAGGGCCTCCAATGAGTATTTCTGATCCATAAGCCTGGGGATGAGTGGCCCAAAAGTAAAAAACCACCGCTTAGCGGCGAAGGATTTGCGTTGATATTGAGCGGATCAAATGAAAAATACGACCTTGGTTATGGAATGTTGTCAACCCGGTCATCTCTTTACCGTATTTATTGAATGTTATGAAAAAAAGTTTCGTTTTCATGGTTGGGCTTGCACTTTACAGTGGGGTATTTGCCCAGGAAAAGCATGTCGACTCTAAGATTACAAAGGTCACCGTGTTCCTCGATAAGGCGCAGGTCACGCGAACGTTTAAAGCCACCGTGCCCGGAGGGAAGACGGAATATGTACTGACCGGACTTACTTCATTCCTCCATGAGCAAAGTATACAAGTTGCGGCGAAAGGTAACTTGATCATTCTCGGAGTGTCTCATCGACGCAACTACCTCGACGAACTCAATATGCCTCCGTCGCTCCGGGTGTTGAGGGATTCTGTGGATTATTATACGCGACAAATCGCATTACAAAACGGCGAACGGGAGATTCTCAAAAAGGAGGAGGAGATGCTAATCAGCAACCAGAAAATCGGCGGAACAAACCAGAATCTCACGGCTTCCGAACTGAAGGCCATGGCTGATTTTTATCGCAATCGCCTGGCCGATATCGTCAAGGCCCGCATGAACATTGATGTTGCACTCACAAAGCTAAACGAACGCTTTAGAAAGGTTCAGCAGCAGTTCAATGAACAGAATGAGTTATTTGCGCGCAACACGAGCGAGATCGTCATCAGCGTATCGGCAGACGCTGCAGGGTCCGCGACCTTCGAGGTAGATTATGTCGTTGATAATGCGGGATGGCACGCCGTCTATGACCTTCGGGCAAAGGACACAAAATCACCCATCCACCTCGCCTATAGGGCAAATGTTTTCCAAAGCACCGGCGAAGACTGGAAGGATGTGAAGTTGAAGCTCTCAACCGCCAATCCGTCTCTGGTTGGTCTAAAGCCGGAACTGGCTACCTGGTATCTCGATTTTTACAGACCTTTGTATAGAAAAGACAAAGCCGTTGCTGCGGTGTCCCGGGCCGAGGAACTACGAGCGTATGACATGGCGAGCGCGCCGATGGAGGCAGAAAGCCTCGTTCCCGCTGACTTCACCACCACCGTGCAGACGACGCTCAATACTGAATTTGATATTGCCTTACCTTATACGATTCTGTCCGCCAGCAAACCAACGCTCGTCGATATCCGCCAGGAAGAGATAAGCGCTGACTATATCTATTCGGCAGCGCCAAAGCTCGACCGGGACGCATTTCTCCTTGCAAGAATTACAGGTTGGGAGGCGCTCAGCTTGTTGCCCGGGGAGGCGAACGTATTTTTCGAAGGAACGTTTGTCGGAAATACATTTATCGATCCGAACAACATCCCGGACACGTTAAGCCTATCTATGGGCAGGGACAAACGCCTGGTGATCGAACGCAAAAAGTTGACGGACTTCTCCTCTAAGAAACTGATCGGGTCGAACCGGCGTGAAGCGCTTGCTTTTGAAATTTCCGTTCGTAATACAAAGAATGAAAAGGCTACGATAATAGTCGAGGATCAGGTGCCCGTTTCGCGCAACAGTCAGATCGAAGTGACGCTGGTTGACCAGGGTGGTGCTAAGTACGATGCCGCGACTGGTAAACTTACCTGGGAGATGAAACTGAATCCCAATGAGTCCAGAAAGGTGGCGTATAAGTTCGAAGTGAAGTATCCAAAGGATCAGGTGGTGGCTGGACTTGATTAAGGGTTTCCGGGTCAAGGTTTTTGAATCAAAGGGGAGGTTCGGTTGCAAAAAACAAGGACTTAGTTTGCTTCAGTATTTTGTTTTATTCTGACCTCCTCTGCGATTCAAGCCCTTGTCGTCAACGAAACGGTGAGCCTATGTCAGATTCTCCCGTGTTCGTTGAGGTAGGTCAGTACACCTTCTTTCAAAGACCACGTAGAGACGCGGATGGTTTCAAAGGGATGTCGGTTCAGGATGAATTCGATCAGGCAACAGGCCACGACGATCATGTCTACCCGCATTTCGATCATGCCTGGTACGGCCATACGCTGCTCGCGGTTCTTTTGCAATAGCTCATGGTGTATTTCGCGAAATCCCTCAATAGACAGGGGGGTCTCCTTGTCGTCTGGTGATTTTGTGATGTGATTGCGGATACAGAATATTTCGCTGAGCGTGTCGAACGTGCCGCTGGATCCGGCGAGTATCCCGGGATTGTACTTTGACAGCGCGTTGAGCAGTGATCCCAATCGCTTTTCGAAGTGCTCATTCACCGCGGCAACCTCCTCGGGGAGGATCGGATCGTGTCGATGAAACTCTTCCAGTAATCGCTGCGCGCCGATTTCGAAACTCTCTTTCCACAGGAGGCGATCTTCTGAAGCGATGATAAATTCAACGCTGCCTCCACCGATATCAACAACCAGGTACGGTTGACGCGGGTAATCGAGGGCAGCGCGTACCCCGTAGTAAATGTATTCGGCTTCAAGGTGCCCCGGAATTAGATCGACAGTGATTCCGGTGTGCTCCTTTATGGTTGAGGTAACATCGTCGGCATTACGGGCATTCCTCAGGGCGCTGGTGCCAAAGGCGTATACACGATCAATCCCATATTCGCGGATCACCTCCCTGAAGCCAATCATAGCCTCAAGGGCGCGTTTTGCGCCCACGTCCGTAATT
>CAZIAG010000071.1:9818-11994 GCA_964537375.1 uncultured Roseivirgaceae bacterium | reverse complement strand
GTGCAACGTCATATGCCCGAGTTGCAGAGGCAATTCTTTCGGCATTGGAAGGATCATGACCCGTGGGGTAATACGGACCAGGTCATCTTTGATGCCCTTAGGAGAACAGCGCGTTTCCGGGCGCTCGATGCGGAAGGCCTGAAAGAAGACGAGATGTTGAAGTTTCTGAGTGAGCCGGTAGCCACACAGTCGTTTACGTGGGAAGGGATTAGGGATTCATTGATCAGCCCGATTGATTCAATCAAGCACCACATTCAGCTTCTTCATGCCGGATTTGTAGCAATGGAACCATCCACGGGGGAGGTAAGAGCGTGGGTCGGGGGCATTGATCATAATTTTTTCCAATACGATCATGTTCGCGCGTCAACGCGCCGACAGGTCGGTTCGGTCTTCAAGCCCGTTGTATATGCGCAGGCCATTGAAGAAGGTATTCCTCCCTGCAGCCTGATCTCGGCAAGCCAGGAGACTTACATCGACGACGAGGGTAAAGAGTGGAAACCGAAAAATGCCCGGTATGATTATCCGGTCCTGTACTCGATGAAGGGAGCGCTGGCCTACTCGGTAAATACGGTAAGCGTCAAATTGATAAACCGGGCCGGTATCCGGGAGACCGTGGCACTTGCGCACAGAATGGGCATTGAAGCGCCGATTCCGGAGGTGCCGTCGATCGCCCTTGGCGCTTCGGCGATCTCTGTCATTGAAATGACGACGGCGTACGCGACGATTGCCAACGATGGCGTCACCACCTATCCGGTGTACATACGATCAATAACCGATCGCGACAACAAACGGTTCTTAGATTTTGCGAATCCAGGCTCGGGTAAGAGGGCGATGTCGGAAGAGACCGCCTCTATGGTGAGGTACTTGTTGCAGGGTGTCATCAAAGAGGGTACGGCATCACGCATTCGTTACCGTTATGGAATCTACAGTGACCTCGCGGGAAAAACGGGAACTACCCAGGACAACGCCGATGGATGGTTCCTCGGATTTACTCCCGATTTGGCTATGGGCTGCTGGGTCGGAGCTGATGATCCGCGAATCCGGTTTCGTGAGACGCGACTCGGTGAAGGGGCAAACACCGCCCTACCGATAGTGGCATATTTTATGCAAGCTGTCAGCAAGGACGCATCCACCCGTTCGCTGACATCCCGCAAATTTGCGCAATTATCACCGGCGGTGAGAAATAGATTGCAATGCGACCTGTATGAGATGAGCGATGATTTGATGATCGCCATCGAAAAATCCATACATAAACGTGATTCGATTCTGCAGGCCGATACGCTGAGGCCACCTCCGCCCGAAACCTTTCTTCAGAGCCTGTATGCCCGTAAGCTGCGTATGATGGACTTGGCGGATGCGTCGGGCACAGGTGCAAACAAGTAGCGTGAGAACCGGTAAACAGGCGGTCAAAAACCAAGGCACTTCTTGCGAAGGTCTTCAGAACAGCAACGGATTTCATATTTGAGGAAATCAAAACTATATTAGGTGCGTGCTTGCTGGGTGTGACGGCAGGGATGGAGTTGTTGACATCAATCGAATTCGCTTTTGAACCGCCCCATGACTGAAAGAACCGCCATAGCGATCAATTCTACAACGCTTTATTGCATTGCCTTTCTGATGACGACGATCATTCATGAGCTTGGTCACGCCGTCACCGGTTGGCTTTTTGAGAGCAGTCCTGTCCTGCATCACAACTACGTCGAACATCTGGCCAGCGATGCGCTGACTATGACACAGCAGTTGCTCGTTGCGCTGGCCGGGCCATTGATCAGCCTTGTTCAGGGCATGGTAGCAGGGATGATGTTTCTACGTTCGTCGCAAGATAATCTGCGTGCTTTGTTCCTGTTGTGGTTCGCCATTCTCGGGTTGAGTAACTTTCTCGGCTATTTCATGACCGGGTTCGTATTCCAGGAGGGAGATATCGGAAGAATTTTTCAATTGATGGAGCTCCCAATGGGTGTGCAGATCACGCTGGCCACGACGGCTGCGGCGGCGCTTTTGTTCCTTGCGTACAAACTCACTGCGTCGTTTCTCCGATTTAGCTACAAAGAGGAATGGGTGGCTGATGAACGATCGCGTGTGAATTTCTCTTTCCGGATGATTATTTTACCATGGGTCGTTGGGTCCGGAATCGTTACGCTGGCCTATCTGCCCGTGCAGGCAATCGTAAGTATTA
>CAZIAG010000071.1:2666-9808 GCA_964537375.1 uncultured Roseivirgaceae bacterium | reverse complement strand
GGGTGAGTGCTGTTCCTTTGTCGGCAACGTCGCGCAATGGAAGGGTGTCGTGGGTTGGTGTGGGTGTTCTTGCCGTCGTGCTGATCGTCTTTCGCTTCGTTCTGGCCCAAGGTATTTCATTCTGAGTTTATGGACACCCCGTTACGTGGGCAGGTCCCTTCGTTCAGGGACGACGTCGGGTAGTACTTCCGCATTGATCCCGAGTTTCGCCAGGATCGTTGAAATATTCGCGGTATCTATGTGCTCGAGATCACATTTGACGCGCATGATGCGGTCGCAGTCGTCAAGGTCGAAGTTGACTGAATAGTGAGAGAATCTTTCACGGATTTCCCGCGCCACCAAACGGGCTTGCTCCGCGTCGCCGATGTTTGTTTTGAATATCTCAATCATAACCAATGTATTCGGTCAACTCTGTTCTGGGGTTGATAATGGAGATGTACGACACCGTTGCGGGTCGTCCGTGTGCCGATAAGTCGTAGTCGTAGCCGGTTTGTCAGGTGGCCAAAGAATGGTTTCCCTGATCCGAGAACGACGGGGTGAACCGCGAGCCGGTATTCATCGATAAGGTCGAGGGAAACAAAAGTCTTTAATGTCTTGGACCCTCCCGAAAACCAGATGTCCTTGCCATCCTCGTCGCGGATGCGTTTAACCTCTTGTTCCAGATTCTGATAGACGACCATGCCATTACCACGTACATGCTTCACGCTTGAAGAAAAGACGTACTTCCTCATTTGATTCAAGGTTTCATTGAATGACCGCTCCGGCTCTGGGATATCCGGATCCGTCCGACGGGGTATATCCAGGCGTTCGTAGGCGTTAAGCCCGCAAAAAAGGGTGTCGAATGAATCCAGCGCGTCACTTAGGTAACTGTATTGCTGCTCCAACTCCAGCCAGTCGCTACGCCCCTGCGCGTCCTCGACAAATCCGTCAATTGACATTGCGATATCGGCAATGATCTTCCTCATCCAGTTGTCACTTCACTCAAGGGTGTTATTGTCTTTCCCCGGTCGCGGCGGCTCCACATCGCGTTTGCTTTAATGTAGGAGACTGTTCCGCCATATTTTTCACGGGGTATCCTGAGGCAAAACTAGAAGGAATAATACCGCTCAGGGTTGGCGCATCGCGCCATAATAGGGGGGAATCTGCGACAATTGATGACATAGCGGTCGCAATAATAGTGTCGGAAAACGACCATAAGGGTGTGTAAATACGACACCTTTAGGGGTTGATTGCGACAGCTTCAATACCTAGATTTGACCTTCCCTTTCGATAGCGGAAGGCTGAAACATGATCTAAAAATTTAATACATAGCCTATGAAACACAACACGATCCTCGTCCCAAAGGGAGCTATCCTCGGGAGTATTGAAGGGCCGCGGCAGGTGCTTGCCGGGGTGAACATGTACGCGGCCAGCATGGGAAAACCTCCCTTGTTTCAGGTTGAACTGGTCGGTCTTTCAAAAGAGACCCCGCTCATCCGTGGCCTGTACACAATACGTACGGACCGTGTGATCAGCGAGATCAAGAAGACCGATCTGATTATTATCCCAGCCGTCGACGGTGATTTACAGACGGCCATTGAAGAGAACAAGGACTTCCTGCCCTGGATCGAAAAGCAATACAAGGCGGGGGCAGAGTTGGCCAGTCTGTGCGTCGGTGCCTTCCTGTTGGCATCGACAGGACTTTTATCGGGCCGCAAATGTGCAACGCACTGGGTGGCGGCGAATGCATTTCGAAAGATGTTCCCCGATATAGAGTTGGTGACGGAACGGATTGTGACTGATGAGAATGGAATCTACACCAGTGGCGGCGCCTATTCCTATCTAAGCCTCGTGCTCTACATTATCGAGAAATACGCAGGTAGGGCCGCCGCCATCTATTGTGCAAAAGTATTCGCCATAGACATCGATCGTAAAAGCCAGTCGGCCTTCATGATGTTCAGTGGTCAAAAGGAACACGATGATGAACAAATCCGGAAAGCTCAGGAGTACATCGAAAGGAACTACCAGGAGCGGATCACGGTCGATGACCTTGCCTCAATGCTCGCACTCAGCCGCCGCAACCTTGAACGGAGGTTCAAGAAGGCAACAGCGAATACCGTGATCGAATACATTCAGCGTGTAAAGATTGAGGCGGCGAAGATGAGCCTCGAATCAACGCGTGAGAATGTAAATGAAGTCATGTACAAAGTAGGTTACACCGATAACAAGGCCTTCCGAAACACCTTTAAACGCATCACTGGCTTGTCGCCTGTGCAGTATCGCACCAAGTACAACAGGGAAGTCCTTGTTTAGACACAGGTTCCAGCGCTGGTTACTTCTCTGTTCGAAGCTTGTACTTTTTCCCGGAAGCAACAAGGTTGCCGAAGGCTTTCCATTTCTCGGGGTACGCGCTGAAATGATCAACGAGCGGCTCAAGGGGTGACTGGATGATAGTGGTCGATGTGGCGTTGCCCTCCTGCACGACTTCATCTCTCTTATTGTGCGGAGCGATCTCGACTTCGCTTTCATAACACATCCAAACTTTTCCGTCGGGTGTGATGAGATAGGTCGCCAGCGGTGTTCCATCAGCATTGGTTAGCGGCGCAGGCCGCATGCCGATGTAGCCGCGATACCGTTCGCTGTCGGGATGGACTTCCGCCTCCAGTGGCTCTCCCGTTGTAATGCCGTAATTTCCCCACTCGAATACTATGTCATAATAAGCCGCAGCAGTAGTGGGGTAGTAGAACTCGATATACTTTTTCAATAACTTTTCTGTGTCCTGCCCGTTGGCCTGGAATATCCGGGCGATGAAAGCAAGTACGGTCATTAGTCCGGTTCTTAAACTCATTCCTGAAAATAAGGAATGGCCGGCGGAATGGAAAGGCAGACCGGAACCAGAACACGGGGGCGTCCCCGGTGCGCAGACCCGGGAAGCCGCTTGTCGCAATCATACCCTCAGGGGTGTCATGCGACAAGTTCTTCGGCAAATACTAAGCACATACTAAGCCGGACTGCCAGTGCGCCGTTGGTGCACAGTTGTCCGACTCTTCTTGCACCCTTCTTCGACTCTTCTTGCACTCTTCTTCGACCCTCCTTCGACAATTCTTCGACCCTGCTCGTCCTTGCTTTGGCCCAATTCCATCCTGCCTCGAAAAGCCGGGAATTGCGGACGAGCGACACGTCTTATTACATAAATAGCAAAGGCGAAGAGTTGCATATCACTGATCACCCGAACGTTAATAACCACGCACTCACGGCACTGCGCCGCAAAGGCTACCGGTTGCTGGTGATACCCCCTGGTGATGACCATACCGAAGCGTGGTATTGGGCGTTAAAGGATGAACGGAGTTTTGATGCGCCCGATCCGATTCGTCTGCTGGGCCTTGTTTCGGTCTGGGAGGCGTTTGGGGATGATTGGTATGACCGGCCCGGAATTCCGGTTGAGGACCTCATGGATCGTCTTTGGCAACGCGGTGATCCTGAACACGCGCATGATTTTGGGGCGATGAGCGATGATGAATTCGATTCAATGCTAAACGATTACATCGCTTTTTCCAGGCGTCCACAATTCCCCGATGTCACCGTGGAGCCCGGGATGACCCGGGATGAACTATTTGAGGTGGTGCGTCAGCTGCAACGATGGAGAAGCGGGAAACAGCGAAACGAATGATCTGCCCGGCCGCAGAATGGCCCGGGATCGGGGCGATATCGAATTTGTTAAGTTGAATTTTTATCTTTCTTTCAAGCAAAAAAGAAATGTGGAAGTTTATTAAATGGACGTTTTTACTGGCTGTTCTCGGCGGAGGAGGGTGGTTGGCCTATCAGTGGTACGAGCATCAGCCTACATCCGCGGGCGACGCATTTGCGCTTATACCGCCCGACGCGGTGTTTTGTATTGTCACACCCGACCCTGTACAAGCCTGGCGTGAAATCTCTGATTCGCGAACCTGGAGGCACCTTCAGGGAAACGAATATTTCGCCAGCCTCACATCCGCTGCCAATAGCGTAGACTCGCTCGTTCGCGACAACGAATTGCTATTCGATCTCATTGGATCGAGAGAGGTCGTGATGTCGGCGCACATGACCGGGTTGAAACAGTATGATTTTCTCTTTTTGGTCGACCTCAGCCATGCGTCGGCGATAAAGTTCGTGAATGATTATGTCGCCGAATTCGACGCGAGCGGATACCGTGTCACAAATGAAAAGTACAACGGCCTCGATCTCTGGACGGTTCGGGATCCGGAAGCCAATTCGAACCTGTACCTCAGTTTCCCGGATCGTTTTCTCGCGGCATCGTACAACAGAACCATTCTCATAAATGCCCTGAATCGATCGCGCGATACGACAGCCGTGCACAATGCCAAGTTCCGCGAAGAAGCGCTTAGGTTACCGGCCGGACTGCTGCAGTTGTACGTCGATTACGATGGGCTTCCCCGGTTTGTATCAGCCTATAGCAATGAAGGCAAAGAATACCTCTCCGGATTGGCCCGTTCACTTAAGTCCACGGCATTAAACGTAACGCTCGATGATGAACTTCTGAAGGCGGAAGGGGAGACGCTGATCCACGATTCGGTACAATCGTACGTTCAATCTTTATCGAAATCGGGAAAGGGACCTACGGAATTTATTTCGATCGCGCCCCAACGAACCGCCTTTGCCATGGCGTTTGGGTTTAACTCCTTTCATGAGTTTTTTGAAAATTTTGAGTCGAACCTGAAGGAGGATGTTTCAGAATATGCATCCTATAAGAGCGACCTTGGACGGCTGGAAAACTTCCTGGGCATTGACCTCCAAAAGAACTTTATTGACTGGATCGGCGACGAAGTGGTCGTGCTGGAAATGCAGTCTGCCGGGGGCGGCGAGGACCTGGAGACTGCACTGGTGATAAAGGCAAAGAACATTGAAGTCGCACGCGAAAACCTGCAGCTCATCGAGACAAAACTGCGCAGAAGAACGCCTGTTAAATTCAAGGCAGTGGATTACCGCGGCTACCACATCAACTACTTGAGCATGAAAGGCATGTTTCGAATTCTCTTTGGCAAGTTCTTCGATCGGTTCGACAAACCATACTTCACGATCCTTAACAACTTCGTGATCTTCAGCAATCACCCTCAAACCCTGGAAAGTATCATCGACGACTACCTCGATGATGTGACACTCGGGCGCTCGGATGAGTTTCTCGACTTCCGAAATGAGTTTGAAAACCAGGGCGCAGTCTTCATCTACGTGAATACGCCGACCCTGTTCGATGCCCTGAAAATCCTCGCCGATGAGGAGACCAGGGTCTCCATGTCGCAGAACCGCGAATACATCGCAGGGTTCCGCCATATCGGTTTTCAATTGGTCCCCAGGAACAACGGCTTCAAGACGACGTTGGCGGAGCGCTTTGTCGAGCCACCAAAGGCGATGGCCGAGGCAGCGACTGACAGTGCGGAATGGACTGTCGAAATAACGGGGCAGGCCGCGACAATCACCGCGCCTGCTGAATCGGACCCAATGGCATTGCCTTACATCTATGTCAGGAACCTATCGGCCGCGGAGTACACGTCGACGTACAGCGATGGTGCGACGCACTACACCGTTTCTCTGCAGAACGGATTCAAGAACGGCAGCTACAAGGAGTATTATGAAGACGGAACCCTGAAGATGAAGGGTCATTTTAGACGCGATAAACGACACGGCGTCTGGCGTTTGTTCGACCGCGATGGTAAGCTCCTCTTGCGAAGGACTTATGATAACGGCATCATTACGGCCGAAAGCCGGTGAAAAGGAGGATCGTCCGTCTGCCAGTCTCGGTTACGAACCCGGAGAGCGGTACGGATGACAGGCAACCACATCCAATTACAACTCAATCGAATCCCCGATCGGCACGAGGTGCAGTTTCATCCCGGCTTTTTCAAAGCGGTCCTTCGCTTCCTTATGATTGATTTTGATAAAGCCGAAAGTGTCGTAGTGAACACCCACAATGGTTTTGCATTTTATCATTCGAGCGCAGGCCACCGCATCATCGATACCCATCGTGAAATTGTCGCCAATCGGCAGGATAGCAAAGTCCAACTGCGCCCAGTTCGGAATCAATTGCATATCCATCGTAAGCGCCGTATCACCACTATAATAGAATGTCTTGTTGTTCGTATATACAATAAAACCAAGTGGATTTCCACCGTAGCTGCCGTCGGGCAGACCACTCGAATGTTGGGCCGCAGTGCACTTAACCTTGAAATCGCCAAAGTCCCACTTACCTCCGGTGTTCATGGGATGTATATTCGAAACTCCTTTGCGGCCAAGCCATTCGTGGATCTCCCAACTGCAGACGACTTTCGCGCCCGATGCTTGTGCAATCGCCACACAGTCTGCGATGTGGTCGGAGTGACCGTGTGACACCAAAATGAAATCTGGCTTCAATGCGCTGATGTCTATGTTGCGCGCCAGTTCATTGGGTGTAATAAATGGGTCGAATAACAACGTTGAATTGCCGGCCTGGACGGCAAAACAAGAATGTCCGTAGTACGCGAGCTTCATTCCGCAAAATTAATCATTAGGGGCGTCGCCTCAAGTGTCGCGCTGTGTCATGGGAGCGAGATTCCATTACTGGGCATAATTCTTTTTGAATGAAAAAAAATGGCAAATCATGGCGTCGGGTAGCAACAGAGCAGCGGTCGATCGCAGTCGGATTGAAATCGACGATCCGCATGAGGTGGACTATCTTGGATATCAGTTTCCCTGGCTGTCCCGCGAGGAAATTCTTGAGGCGATTAAACGGCATGGACCAGACCGCGATAGGGTGCTGACCTTTCTTGAACGCAAGGGAGAAACATCAGTGCAAGGAGGCAGCACAACGGATCAGGGTCGAAAAGACTGATGAGCTCTTCCTCGCAGGTTTATTCCCCGATCATTGGTTGTCCTCAACCGGCGCGTCGACGACCGGCAGAATCAAGTGGAACATCGCGCCCTTCCCGGGGGCTGATACGGCATAGATATAACCACCATGTTTCTCGACGATTTTCCTGCAGATCGTCAGCCCAATACCGGTTCCTTCGTATTCTGACGAAGTGTGGAGCCGCTTGAAGAGATCAAATATCTGCTCGGCATACTGTGGCTTGAAGCCAATACCGTTGTCTTCGAAAGATATTTTCAGGTATTGTTTCGCCTTTGCCAGTGCC
>CAZIAG010000071.1:825-2656 GCA_964537375.1 uncultured Roseivirgaceae bacterium | reverse complement strand
GTGCCGGTACTCCGGAGAGTTGCTCAGGCGTCACGAAGGTATGTCGGATATGGATTTGAAGGGGCCTTTCCGGGTGTGCAAATTTCAAAGCGTTGGAGATGATGTTATAGAAAAGCTGTTTCATCTGGCCGCGCGCGGCGATGAGAGAAGGAAGGGTGTCGTGTTCTATTCGGCAATTTTGGCGTTCGATCTCATGGTGAAGTTCCTCCAACACTTCCATCATCACAACTTCCAGGTCGGTCAATGAAACCAGGTCGACTCCACGCGATAGTTGTGATACAGTGAGAATGTCGCGGATGAGCTTTAACACCCGTTGCGCGGAGTTGTCAATTTTTCTCAGGTAAGCCGCGGCCCGCTTGTCGATCATACCGCCCAGCTGCCGCTGCAGCAGGTCTACGAAGGTGCTGATCTTTCGCGCTGGTTCCTGGAGGTCGTGAGAGGTAACGTAGGTGAATAGCGACAACTCTTCGTTCGACTTTCTGAGACTTTCCGTTCGTTCGGCGACGATGGCTTCGACCTGTTGACGCACTCGTACCTGGTCGGTTGTGTCGATGGCGAGGGCCATGATCCCGGAGATTGTGCCGTCAATCTCACGGAGCGGCTCGTAGACGAAATTCACATACTTCTTCTCTACATGCCCGTTATGCCTCACGATGATCTCCGACTCATTCTCACCGTAGCGCTCGCCATTCTCGAATACGCGCACCAGGTGGCGCGACAGCCTTGAGGTAGCTGCATGGGGAAAGACCTCAAAAAGCGGCCGGTTCACGACTTCGTCTTCGGCTTTGGCCCAGATTTCGCAAATCTTCTCGTTGGCAAACTCGATCACAAAGGACGGGCCCCGGAGAAAGCAGATGGCGACCGGCGCCTGACTGAAAAGATTTTTTAAGTGAACCAGGTTATTCTCGATGAGCCCACGCGCCCGCACGAAGTCGGTCACATCATGGGCGAGTACCAGGAGTCCTGTAACGCGCCCATCCCTATCTTTGATAGGGGTTAACGAATGCCTATAATAGCCTTCGACGCGTTTTCCGTTCGTTTCGAAATAGACGCGTTCTTCCTGTGCATGATATGGTCGGCCGGTACCGTACACGTTTGCGAATATGGAGGGAAAACCCTGTTCCTTAAGCTCCGGGAGGAATTCAAGGAGCGGCCTGCCGATTACCGAACGGTCCTTCTTGATGAGACCAAGCATCGAATCATTGATCATTTCAACGCGCAGATCAGGGCCAGTGAGTATTGCTGTGGCAACCGGCGTTTCCTGGAGGACGGTGCGGAGTCTTAATGCACTTTCGGTTTCCTGCGAGTGCGTTGCGCCACTACTTCGCTCTACCGCGGCGATAATTGCCTTGACCGTACCATCACTTTCATCGGTAAATGGCTGGTACAGGAAGTCAAGTTCAATTGTTTCCTCCTTCCCAGCTCGTGTCAGCACGAGTTTCCGCCCCAGGTCAGTGCAGCCTTGTCCTGTGGCGAGGGCCTGTTGCAGCAGGGGTTCTTCAAATTGTTGCGCCTCGGGAAGAACTTCCCAAAGAGGAAACATCTCGAATGCCTGCCTGGTTTTATCGAACATTTCCAGAAACCGGTCGTTGGAGATCTCGACGCGTGCGGTTGCCCCGGAAACCATACAAATGCCCAACGGCATATGAGCAATGGTCGAGGTAAGGAGTTGTTCCTTGCGTCCAAGCCTTTGCAAGGAGTTCACTTTTTCCGTTGTGTCGAGGCAGACCGCCATGACGCCATCTATTTGTCGCGGTCCACGAACCGGACTCAGGCTGAACGTCCAGTAAGCATCCTCAAGCTGGCCGTTGCGATGAAAACGAACATGATA
>CAZIAG010000071.1:0-815 GCA_964537375.1 uncultured Roseivirgaceae bacterium | reverse complement strand
CGCGCACTTGTGAGATCAGCGGATGTATCTCCGGCCACAATTCGGGCCAGCATTCATCGCCGCGTTGACCCAATGCAGCGGGATGTTTACCCTGTTCACCAAAATAGGGACGAAACGCGTCGTTATAAAACTGGATGCATTGCTCGCCCCACCATAAGAACATGGGGAAATTGGAATGGAGAATAAAATCAAGCGCACCGTGCAGCGTCGGCGGCCACGTGTCAATCGGTCCGAGTGGAGTAGCTGACCAATTGTAGGTTTGGATCAGTTCGGACTGCAGGATGTGATCTGTGCTGGTTGGAACCATAAAGGCGTCGCATTTTTGTCGTTTGCAAATGCGGGTATTCGGCCTGCCACCGCTTTGAAACCCTCTCAACGCGCGGTCCGAGTTCGATGTTTCCACTAGGTTGAGACAATTTCCTCTCTGCCCGCGATGGGATCTGCAGTATGCCCGGTATGCATGGAACCCGCTGGACGCCGTACGGCTTGCGGAGCACCGAATTTAACGGAAAATGGTGAGAAAAAATGGTTCCGTCCCGAAGTAAATTTTTGACGTGCTTTTCGGGGACGTTTTACAACAACGTTCGCTGCCCATGTCCCTTTTTGCGGAACCGGATCGGCATTTGTGACACGGTGCTGAAAGAAATGACAAGTATGAATTCTCGGCTATCTTCTGGCTGAATCGTTTGTGACCATTGGTCAAATAGCAGATCCGATGTTGGTCACGTTGAGGCAACAGCCGCTTCAATGATACCTTCGAGTGTGATGTGTCCGCCCGGGGTCAAAGGTCGTAGCCCCCTGTACAATCCAGACAT
>CAZIAG010000070.1:5285-11998 GCA_964537375.1 uncultured Roseivirgaceae bacterium | reverse complement strand
GAGGGTGTGCCTTCACCAAAATTCGATACCGATACGCCCAGCAGGCGAATCTTCACATCAATCAGACCGGAACCGATCAGCAGTTGCGTCGCCGTCTCGAGGATGAGGTCAAAGTCGTCGACCGGTTCTGTGAACGACTTGCTGCGGGTCGATATCCTGAAATTGTGGTATTTGATCTTGAGCGTAACAGTCCGCCCTTTCAGCATGTTCTTCTTCATTCGGCGATGAACGGTATTGACGATTTTCTCCAATTCAGGAATCATCTCCTCCAGTCGCGTAAGATCGGTTGGGAACGTGTCTTCAGCGCCAACGGACTTAGTCTCGCGATTCGGTTGAACCGGGCGGTCGTCAATACCCCTTACGATCCTGTAGAAGAACCGGCCCGCCTTGCCAAAATGATGAGTCAGTTCTGTTTCAGAAAGTCTCTTCAAATCTGCACCCACATGCAATCCCATCCGCTTCATTTTTTCGGCTGTTACCTTGCCCACGCCGAAAAACCTTTCCACAGGCAGTTGTTCCATGAACCGCTCCACGGCTGATGGCCCGATAAAGGTCTGACCATCGGGCTTCTTCATGTCCGACGCAATCTTCGCAAGAAACTTGTTGATGGAGATGCCCGCCGAAGCCGTGAGTTGTAATTCTGTGCGAATAGCTTCGCGGATATCCGTTGCGATTTCAATCGCTGAACCCACACCAGCCTTGTCGGTGGTCACGTCAAGAAACGCTTCATCCAGAGACAACGGCTCGATCAAATCGGTGTAACGCCTAAAGATCTCGCGGATCTGTTCCGATACCTGCTTGTACACGTCGAAGCGCGGTTTCACAAAGACCAGGTCTTTGCAAAGACGAGCGGCGACTTTGGAGGACATAGCCGATCTAACGCCGAACTTCCGCGCCTCATAGCTGGCCGCCGCCACAACGCCCCCTCTCCCCTCAGGAGACCCGCCCACAGCGATTTGTTTTCCCCGATACTCCGGGTTGTCGCGCTGTTCAATCGACGCATAGAATGCGTCCATGTCGATATGGATGATCTTGCGGTGATTCAAAAGCGGTTGCGCGTTGATAATGATCACCAACACGCAACCTCAAAGATAAACGTCCTCACTACTCCTTGCGCTTCTTTCTTGTCATACGGTTGTGAGCTTTCATAATTTGTTTTATGGCGCTTTTGCGTTCACGGGCCTTCTTCGCGTCGACCAGCGATTCCTGGTAATCAAGTTCCCGCCGGAGTCTGAGATAGTGTTCGTATTTCGCCCGATCCAGTTTACCGGCCTCCACCGCTGCCTTTACCGCGCAATCGACCTCGTGGGTATGCTGGCAATCCGAAAACCGGCACGATGAAGCAAACGCCTCAATTTCCGGGAAGACATCACCAATGTTCTCATCCGACCACGGTTGGAATTCGCGCATGCCCGGTGTGTCGATCACAATTCCGCCCCCGGGCAGGACGATCAGCTCGCGTCTTGTGGTGGTGTGCCTGCCCTTCGAATCCTTTTCACGAACCGAAGAGGTTTTCATGAGTTCACCATTGGCAAGGCGGTTGATCAACGACGACTTCCCCACTCCGGAAGAGCCGACAAAAGCATATGTCTTTCCCGGTATGATTCGAGCTGAAAGTTCATCTATTTCACCGTTGACCGCTGAAATCGCAATTACATCCACACCTGAAAGCCGCTGAGTAACGGCGCTGACCTTGTTGATCAAGTCGTCACATAGGTCAGCCTTGTTAAACACAACAACGGCTTTCATGCCGTTTATGGCGGACAGGTAACGTTCAATCCGCGCAGGACTAAAGTCATCATCAAGTGCCTGAACAATAAACACAACATCAATATTGACCGCGATCAACTGCTCATTGAAAGCCTTGCCTGCAGCCTTCCTGGAAAGCGTCGCCTTGCGTTTGAACACGTGGTGTATTATTGCCGTGCCTTCATCCATTCGCCGGACCACAACCCAATCACCTACTTTCGGTAGATCAGATAGCGAAGAAGTGAATAAAAGCTTGCCCGTAGGTTCAGCGAGAAAATGACCGTCGCCGGTCGCGACCTCATAATTCGTTTTGTTTTCTGTCGTTACTCGCCCGACAGTGCAACCGGCTATCAAATACTTATCGAGTTGGGATGAAAAGAATTCGTCCCAGCCCAATGCTGTTAAAGAATGATCTTTCATTTGAAAAAATGACTGATTAAGAAAATAGGATTACATACGGCGGTACGCGCCGTTAGCATGAACCTCGCCAGGGAGGCGAAGTCTTACAGGGCAATTCCCTGCAAGTGACTAGATAGGATTCTGTGTTTCAGAGGCGTTGTAAAACGTACAAAGCTACAAAAAAGGTTTGGCGGCTGCCATTATTTCTTGAATAAGCCGCCAAGGTCATTTCGGAGCCCAACAACGCGCCACGAATGAAATCCGTTAATGGCATGAGCATTGTAGCCCGAGGCGATTCTAATACCGGAAACTTCAATTGGCATTGCAACCGGTTTATTATGAAGAAAGTTATCCAGCAATATCCAATCATCCCAGACAATCTCCACCGGAGTCACAAGTATGGTGTCCCCAAAGCAGACAAGGGGCTCACCAGGGGGAAAATCAGGTGTTAGATTAACACGGATTAGGGTGTCGGCTGCGACCCTGCAGAAATTCGCTTTCATCGATTGTGTCGTATCAATGGTCGATGGAAGGAAGAAATCAAAAACAACACCGGGCTCAACTTCAAGGCTGTGAATAACAAAGCCCATAGCAAGCGCGTCCTGTCCTTTTGTTGACGTCGGCAACGTTGTCAGTGGCAGGATTGCCAGCACCGAAAATGCATAGTTTCTAATCATGGGTGGAAATTTTCTGGTTGCTCGTTGTTGAAAAGGACCTGAAACATGCTGTGCCGATCCGTCTCCGGAAAGGCAGGGTCAGCGCGATAAGGGACCACGCCATCGATTTCAAACAACATGAGCTCATAGTGATTGCAGTAGGAATAGTCAGGAAAAAATGCGGAAAGCAAATCAGAGACGCCCGCTTCGCTGAAGGGTAGCTTTAACTCGCGAAACTCCGGCGTTGAAAAAAAGGCATGACTGCCAACGAACAGGGTCTTTCCTCCACTCACCTTAACTCGGTGTTGATATTCGTAATAGTAGGTATAGAAAGGACAAAGCAATGAAAGAAACACCTGAAAATTCCTCAGAATAGTGACGTCGTTCACCACCTCTTTGCTTTCTACAAGCAAAGAAAGATTAGGAAACTGCAAGAAAGAGTGATTGTGGACTTGAATTGATAGGCTCGATCGCAGTTTGTCAACAAGTGCACTCCATTGCCGGACTGAATCCGATGTTTCGTTGACCTTTTCTGCGACAAGCCGATCCAATTCGAGGTCCCAATTCTCCCGAGAAGGCAATCCTGGCGTGTAGTATCGGTCGACCGCCGTCAAAAGGGCCTTGCGCAAGCGATTTTCCATCAACAACGTTAGACAGCACCAAAATGCAAAATATTAGTTACAATACTGTGCCTGTGTCGAAGGTATATTCCCTTTACAGGAACCAATTGTCAGGGCGAAATATCCCTCATTCGATTGCGCCAGTAGCCGCACCCTTAGCCGCTGTATGATGTAAGTTCGGAGAGAGGCCGCTGTGGGATTTGTCTGTCCCTTAATCCATGCGTCTGTGTCGTTCATTGCTGCATTCCATGCATTATTGAACGCTGTCGAAGCTGTGCTGGGGTGAACAAGACCAGTACTGGCCCCGAAAGTCACGCAAACGGGACCGAGCAAAACATGCAGCATCTGACCGGTTGAGCGCCTGACCGCCGTCGCCCCTAACCCCAAGATCTCCGCGGTCATTCCTTCACCAACTGATAAGAAGGAATAAGCGCCGCACAGTCTATTTTGACTCTGTAAGTCGTTGAGCGTCCATCCATCCTCTTCGCATGGGATCAATAAGCCTTCGATGTATGGATGCTCCTGCAAACATACCTCTGGCTCACCGCCACCGCCTCCTCCTACTGGGTCTTCCGAAGGGGGTGCTATTACCTGCTCACAAACAATGGTGGTAATAACTTCAATCAGAACTGGATCCGCGCAATCGCCATCGGGCGTGCACGCTTGAGACCACCAGTAGGTATCAATAGCATAACATTGAAGTTCATTGGTTCGTCCGCTCAATGAGTTCCCTTCACGATTTCCAAAAAAAGTGTAAAAATGAGTCCGCTCACCTTTTTCGATCCTCCAACCTCCGACAAAAGTCTCATCCCAATCAAAAAATAACAGGGAACCTGAAAAGTTGACTGGGGGTTCTCGGAACGAAAATGCATTATTGCTGATTTCAAACGAGTCTTCTTCCGTCAATATTCTTAGTAAGTATAGAACGTACTCACCTGGTAAAACCTCAAAGAAAATTGCAGTCGTTAACACGCGTGTATCATTTCCCATCCCATCCGAATCATTTGAAGCCACAAGGCGCTGTTCATATTTGACCGGAACCTGAACAATCGACAATCCAATGGCGACATCAAACAGTTTGCCTTTTCGCCAATCAAGTGACACCGACGGATAGTGTGCGCTTCGTCCATTTCTTGAAATACGCCTTTCCATCATGTCACTTGCATTAACGTCGAACCACGCTTTTGCGCGCTCAATTTCTGGTCTAATCGGGATGTAGCTGTGATCGTCGCAGCCCATTACGTACAGGGACAGAACCAGCACGCATAGAACAGTCTTATGGATTCTTTTAATAGCCATGCCCCTTTTTTGATCAGGTGATAAATTCCGATACTTCGAAGGTGGCAGATCTTCCGGCTCGGAACAATCCCAGCATTCAGCCATTCACTCGATGGCGTTCACGCGAGCGTCCTTCCTTTTGGATATCTTCCTTTGCTCGGAGGGCAGGACAATGAAAAACACCGACCCTTTTCCCGGCTGGCTATCAACCCAGATACGTCCGCCGTTCTTTTCGATAAACTCCTTGCAGAGGATGAGTCCTAAACCCGTACCCTTTTCGTCGGCCGTACCTTTCGTCGAGTGCTTGGCGTCGAGACGAAACAATTTCCTGAGCACCTCCTCGGTCATTCCGACACCATTGTCTTTTACAGAAACGATGACCTCATTCCCTTTGCTTGTTGCGTCAATGATTATCGCTCCGCCATTTGGTGTAAACTTGATCGCGTTCGATACCAGGTTCCTAATCACTGTATTGACTGAGTGACGGTGCGCATCAACGGTGATGGGCTCGGTGGCGACCCGAACATCGATCGAGATACCCTTGTTGTCCGCCTGAGCCTGTAAGAGATTTCTGTTCTCAGCGAGAAGGGTCGCCACGTCGAACCGCTCGCGTTTGAAGTCGATGTTTCCTGTCTGCGATCGCGCCCACTCCAGCAGGTTTTCCAACAGGGAGAAAAGATTTTTAAGCGACTTGTCGAGGTCAGCGGCCAGCATACGAATTTCGTCCTTGGTGAGACTGTCGGTGTGGTTCATCAGTAGCGAAGAAAACGACGTGAGCGAATTGAGCGGACCTTTCAGGTCGTGGCCAATGATGGAAAAGAACTTGTCCTTGGTCGCGTTCAGCTCCGTGAGCTGGAGATTCTGCTCCTGTACACGAACGTGGGCGACTTTAAGTCTTCGGTTCGATCGCCTGATGGTGAGATACAGATACGCAACGAGAAAAACGATTACCGCACCCAGTCCGATGACCGCAAAAAGAAATTTCTGAAATTCCGCCTGGCGCTGCAACTCGGCTTCGCGCTCCGCCTTGATCTGTTCGAGGGTCCGGATCTGCGACTGCTTTCCGTCAACTACATACCGGTTTTGTGCTTCCAGCAAAAGGCGATCGTTGCGGTCTTGCTGGATAAAATCCGAAATGGTCACTAATTCACCCTTGTGCCGGTAGGCAGTTTTGAAATCGCCTTGCGCCTCGTAGCAAAGACTCAAATACTCATGCGCCCGGCGGATCTCTTCGTGTGCCTGCGATTCCCGCGCAAGCGAAAGCCCGGCATGCAAATGTTCTGCCGCCCGATCGTATTCCTTTTGAAAGTAATGTAGCATTCCCAATTGATTATGGGACGCCGCCATGCCATCGTGAAGTTTCAGAGACGTCCGAATCTCCAGTGCGGCCTCATGGTTTGCAAACGCGCGCTCGATGTTGTCCATCAAACGATAAACTTCACCGATGTCGTTGAGCGACTGCGCTTCCATCCGGCGATCGCCGAGCTTCCGCACGGTAAGAAGTGCCCGCTTATGACTTTCAAGGGCCATCGCGTATTCTCCTTGCTCAATATAGAGATAGGACAGGTTGATGTCAGTCTCCGCGGCAAGCCATGGATCGTCAAAATTTGCAAGCAGGGAGCGCGCCTGCTCATATGAAGCTTTCGCCTCCTTGAGGTGCGCGCGTACGGTGTTCACTTTTCCAAGACGGTTGAGAATGATTGCTTCGAGGTGATCACTGCCAATTCGCCGGTTTAGCACCTGCGCTTCGATCAGCATTTCCTCGTTCTTGTGCGGATTTCCGACCGCCTCGAACACTTCCGCGATTAGCAGGTAGGTAAGCGCCTTACCATCGTCGAGTTGCAACGAGTCGTAGGTCATCAGGGCTTCAATGAGATATTCGATTGCATCTTCGTAGACCTGCGTGCGGTGCAAATGGATCATGCCGATTTCTGCGTAAGCCTGCGCCTGCCCGTAGAGGTCGCCCATTCCACGGGCCGTGTCGAGGTTGGCCTGCGTTTCGCTTAACAGC
>CAZIAG010000070.1:0-5185 GCA_964537375.1 uncultured Roseivirgaceae bacterium | reverse complement strand
GTGGTCTGAGTATAAACTGCTGCGGATAGTCCCAGTTCAATGAGTTCAGGTAATTTTTCGATAAATGTGCGGTATTGATTCAACAGTTCATCGGTTGTCGAGAAACTCCGGTATCCCCAGTTGTCTTTCGATTGCCACGTATGGCCTTCAACCGGCAACCCCAATCCGCCGAACTCGCCGAGAACGATGATCTGTTCTCCGTACAAACTGGGATCGGGCATACATGGCGCGGGATAGTTATGAAGGTCGATGATGTGACCAACAGGAACAAAATTACCTCCACTGGCAGCATTGACCAGTCGGGTTGGATCGTGCGCCATCGTCCATTTGACAATCTCTTCAGTTTTGAATTGTCCCCATGCCTCGTTGAATGGGACCCAAACCACAATCGATGGAAAGTTCATCTTCGAATCCATGATCGCTTTCCATTCAGTGCGGAAGATACGTTCCGACTCGGGCGTTCGCTCTCTTTCGGTGGCAATGCCAATGATCCCTGGGCGTGACTCCCATCGATTTCCCAAATCGCCACTGGGCATATCCTGCCAGACCAGCATCCCCAACCTGTCGCAGTGGTAATACCAGCGATCCGGCTCCACCTTGACGTGCTTGCGGATCATATTAAATCCCATTGCTTTTGTCTTTTCGATGTCGAATCGGAGAGCCTCATCGGTGGGCGCGGTATACAGGCCATCTGGCCACCAGCCCTGATCCAGCGGTCCATACTGAAACAAAAACTCATTGTTCAACATCATCCGCTGAATGCCTTTGTTATCCGCCTCCATCGAGATCTTTCTCATGGCGAAATAACTGCGGACCTCATCGATGATCTTGCCCTTTCTCATCACGGCGATCTTCAGGTCGTAGAGAAACGGATTCTCCGGTGACCATAGTTTCGGGTTCGCGATCTCCAAAACAACGGAGTCCGATGAAGACTGCGCCTCGCCAATCAACCTCTCGCCATCAAAGGCGGAGACAGACAAGACATCACCTTGCACCGCATTGCGCAATACGGCCTTGACCGAAAGGCGCAGATCCTCAAGGTCGACGGCATGCCGCGTCCTTTCGATGTAAGTTTCCGGAACGGCCTCCACCCACACCGTCTGCCAAATTCCCGTCACGGGGGTATACCAAATGCTGTGTGGTTTGTTTACCTGTTTTCCTCGTGGCTGTGGTCCTTCATCCGTTGGATCCCAAACGGCCACGGTCAATTCCTGCGCTCCTGATCTTTTCAGGTGCGCTGTGATGTCGAAGGAGAATGGGTCGAAGCCACCCTGATGAGACCCGACCTTGGTTCCATTCACAAAGACGTCGCACTGCCAGTCAACGGCACCGAAATGAAGGAGTGTCCGTTTATTTCGGAAAGAAGCAGGAAGCGTGAACGTACGACGATACCACAGACGATTTTCTGATCCTACCGTTTTGTTGACACCCGACAATGCGGACTCGGCGGGAAAGGGCACCAGTATCTTGCCTTCGTAGCTGCCGGGAATATTTTCACTCCGCGGAAGGATCACAAAATCCCAAAGTCCGTTAAGGTTCATCCACGACTCCCTGACGAGTTGAGGACGGGGATATTCCGGCAATGGATTGGTGGGATCAACTTTCGCTGCCCAGGGTGTTGTAATGCGATCACCGGCAATCCGCCACCCATTTACTTGTGCAGGGCATTGCCACGCCGAAAAGAGACAAAGAAGAATAAAAAAAACTCGATCCACGTTCATAGTGATTTGCTTAATGAAAGTAAGTTCTGCTGAAACCTGGCTTTACTCCGCAACAACGGAAAACGAATATATCGTCTCCGTCTGGTAAACTTCGCCGGGATTCAAGACAACTGCAGGAAAATCAGGTCGGTTAGGAGAATCCGGAAAGTGTTGTGTTTCGAGGCAAAGTCCGTAGCGCCGGGCGTACACAGTTTCGTATTTGCCCGTCAGGGAACCATCCAGAAAATTGCCGGAGTAAAATTGGATACCCGGTTCCGTCGTGTAAACTTTCACTATCCGTCCCGAAGACGGATCGGTTAGGGTGGCTGCATGCTTCATGGAGCCGTTTTCGCCGTTCAACACCCAGCAGTGATCATAGCCTCCACCGCGTTGTATCTGTACATGGTCATGGTCAATGCGGTCGCCAATCGCAAAGGGCAGGCGAAAATCAAAAGGAGTTCCCTCAACAGACTGAATTTCGCCAGAAGGGATAAGCGTTTCGTCAACCGGAATGAAGCCTTCCGCATTCATCTGCAACTCATGATTGAGAATATCGCTTCGCGTATCACCCGAAAGATTGAAGTATGTGTGTTGCGTAAGGTTGACGATTGTCTTCTTGTCAGTTGTTGCTTTGTACTGGATCTTCCACTCATTGCGATCGGTCAGGACATAGATAACTTCCACGTCAAGGTTTCCGGGATATCCTTCTTCCATGTCCGCGCTGTGATACGTGAGGCGCAACGCCGGTCCATCGGGAGATTCATACTCCTCGATATGCCAGAACACTTTATCAAATCCTTTAGAGCCGCCGTGGAGGTGGTTTTGACCATTGTTCTTTGCCAGGGTATTTGTGGTCCCCTCGATGGTGATTGCTAGATTCGCGATGCGATTGCCATAACTGCCTATCAGGCTTCCGATGTACGGATTGTTCGCGACGTACTGATCCAGGGAGTCAAATCCGAGTACAATGTCCTGGAGCTTGCCGTCCGCATCGGGAGCAATGAGCGACGTCACAATTCCTCCATAGTTGATGACTTTCATCGTCATCCCCGCCGTATTCGTCATCGTGTACTCCATAACCTCACGTCCGTCGGGAAGGATGCCGTATGGTGATACCGTTATCCCGCTTGTTTTCATTTGCGATCCATTTGAGCTGGCCTGTTCAGTTTTGGTTGCGCAACCAACCAGGGCCAAACCTAAGACGATGAGGGCAAACGGCATGTGGCAAGGTTTCATACGGTATTTTGGTAAGGTGAATATAAAGACTGTCCTGCATGGTATTCTGAAAATACAATGTGCGCGGGTCAATTCAATCGCAGACCCGAATATTTTTTCCAAAAATACTGGTGCCGTCTTCGATGGACACCCGGTACGTCTCCATTTCGCGTGAAAATTTCGACATATAGGCGTGTGACGCCGTTTGAATAAAGTCATTGGCCGCACTACGTCGTACCAGGTTGATCGTACATCCGCCGAAACCGCCCCCCATCATACGCGCGCCGATCACTCCCGGATGTTCGCGGGCCACTTCCACAAGAAAATCCAGTTCTTCACAACTTACCTGATATTCGCGGGACAGGCCTTCGTGCGTAGCAAACATTTTCTGGCCGAAGGCAATAAGGTCTTCGCGCTGCAGGTCGCGGCTCGCATCAAGCACCCTCTTGTTCTCATCCACGACATACCGGCAGCGTTGATACACATGTCCGGGAAACTCCTGCTTGTGTTGTTCAAGCATTTCGACGGAAACGTCACGAAGGCTCTTCACGTGCTCGTAATATCGCGAAAGCAATTGAACACCCTCCTCACATTCCCGGCGGCGTTGGTTGTACTGCGAATCAACCAACGCGTGTTTTACCTTCGTATCACACAACACAATCGTGTTTTCACCCAATTGAACGGGCACATATTGATACTCCAGCGTGCGACAATCCAGTACGACAGCATGTTGAGCCTTGCCCATTACGCTGGCGAACTGATCCATGATACCACACTTCACGCCGACAAAGTTATGCTCCGACCATTGAGCAATGCGAATAAGTTCGGCCCGGGGTAAGTTGAATTGAAAAAGTTCGTTGATCGCAAATGCAAATCCGCACTCCACGGCAGCAGAGGAAGACAGGCCTGCACCGAGCGGTATATCGCCACCGAAGACACACTGAAATGGCTTGACGGACAGTCCGCGATGGACGAATTGATGGATGACCCCCAGCAGGTAGTTCACCCATCTCGGTTCATGAACCGGCTTAGGCGTGAGCAGATTGACAAGATGCAACTCCTGGTATTGTTCTGAAAAAATAAGGCACTGGTCGTCGGCAGAGGGCGCGATAGCGAACACCACTTCCTTGTTGATCGCTGCGGGCATGACGAAGCCCTCATTATAATCTGTGTGTTCGCCGATCAGATTGATACGCCCCGGCGAGCGTACAAGCATGGGCTCTACTTTGAACAGGTCGAGGAAGCGTGAGCGGATTCTTTCGGGCACAGAACTCATGTATGTTCGTTATCGTCCTTGTTGCAGTCGGTATTTGCGCGCCTGCCATAGCGCTTGCGCACGAATCGCCGCATGAACCGAGGCGTTGATCTCGTATCCGATGAGGAGAACCACGGTCACAAGCTGAATCCAAATCATGAGCGCGATGAGGACACCGATCGATCCGTATACTTTATTATAGGTCCCAAAGTTCGTAATGTAATAGGAAAATCCGTACGACACGCCTAACGTGGCAAGCGTTGCGATAAAAGAACCGACGGAAAAGAATCGCCAATTGTAATGGATTGCCGGTCCGAAGTAATAGATCGTTGAAATCGCCAGGAAGAAGACAATAAAAATAACCAGAAACCGCAGGATAAAGAGAAGGTATACGGTGAAATCATCCAGGTTGACGAACTCGCGAAGGTTTGTCTGGACGTACTCAAGGGCGAGCTGACCTACTACCAGGAGAATGATTGCCAGAAAAAGGACCGCTGCCATGTTAAACGTAAGCCCTGTAGCAATCAGCCTTGTCTTCCACGCGCTGCGATTTTCGACGGTCTTGTAACATGCATTGAACGCACGCATGAGGGCCATCATCCCGTTGGTCGACAACCATAGCGCAAATACGAAACCGAAAGTCAACAAGCCTCCGCGCTGATTGCTGACGATATCCATTACCGTAGCGGAAGCAGCTTCATATATACTCGGCGGCATCAACTGGCTAATGAAAGCCATAATGCTATCTTGATTTATTTCCGGGAAGTACTTCGATACGTAGGGGATGAGCGTAAACAGAAAAATAATTGCCGGGAAGATGGCCATGATGAAGTTAAACGCCACCCCATTTGCGCGGTCCATGATGTCATCGTTGTGAAGGTTGGTGATAAAACACTTTACGATCCGGTAGAGCGAGACATCATCGTGTTTCTTAAAGCGGACCCGCCTCATCCACCCGACCAGCCACCAAACAGGGCTCCAGTGTAAAATGAATTTTTTGTGCTTATACTTCATC
>CAZIAG010000069.1:1462-12045 GCA_964537375.1 uncultured Roseivirgaceae bacterium | reverse complement strand
CGGCTGTAATCTCCCGGGGCATCCTGGTAATAGGTGAATTCGTACGGAGGGTTCTTGACTGTGCCGGATGCATCAAAGAACTCTTGTAGCATCGCAAGCGTGGGTATCGGTCCGGAATAGCTAAGGGCAAACTTTTTGATCAATTCGTCTTTATACGAGACGTTGATTGAATCCAGCCATTTGCTGCCTGGCAGATCGGCGCGGTTGGTGTTCGCAATGAACTCAACCTTGTAACCTGACTTTGTGGTGATCTCTTTCAGCCGCCAACCTTGGTAGGTTACATAATTCCAGCAATAGGACGCGCCCGGCACCTGGACGGTCCCACTGATTTGATCATAACTCGTCGTCGACATCCGGGTCCTGTATGTATAGGTTTCCGGACTGTATGCAAATTCTATATGATCATTTCCATTGGCGCTTTCCATGCGCACCAGTTTCCATGAGGAGACCGCTTCAACGTCAGGAACACGTTGGTTCTCCAGAACATCGTCGTCAGCATCCGGCAATACCTTGCAAGACGATTGGCTGGTTGACATCTCCTGTCGTTCAAAAAAGTATTTGGTGCCGTCCTTGCCCGTGATCATCCATTTGTCAAATAGTTTCCCGGACGTCGGATGCGGGCTGTGCGTGATGGTGGCGAACTGATGCGGAAACAATCGCATCTGCTGATCGCGCGAAAAGATAAACTTGCCGGATTGACCGTCGGGGAGGCTGAAGAAAAACTGGTCAGGCTCCAGGTCGAGCCCACCCCTTGACGCGTAGAGTACATCCCTGTACTGGTCCGAAGTATACCCGTTTGAACAGTTGTTGACAACATAGTCAAAATTCTGAGGATCGAACGTACTGCCTGAAAAGAAGCTCGGAATGTTGTGCGTCATGGCCGGTTGTGCTAAAAAGTATCCATAATCAGGATCCTCGTCATTGCGTCCGCGGATCGTGCGGCTTACGGTGCCACCGGCGTTCAGGGCCCATCCCGCCCCCACCCACGAAGGAATCTCTTCCCATTTCAAACCGGAGGCATGGTAGCTCAGGCTCACCGGGAGAGAAAGCTCATACGACTTCAGCGTATAAATCGGAATGTTGATGCTGGGTACACCGGTGTAAGCACTCACCGGGTTGTCGACAAATTTTCCGAGTGAGGCAGCCTCCGGTCCGGGAGGAATTATGTCGAACTTCAGCGGATTTTCGTCTGCGGTTTGCGATTCTGCCTTAAGGGCAAGCACTAGTAACAGCAGGAAGAGGAGTCTTTGCATAGTTAAGTTCGTTATGTTGAATGTCTTCAAGTTGGTGAAACAAGTCTCCTTGGTTCACATTCATTCTTCAGAACGGAATGATACACGTCATAGACGGGTGGGCAGGACCATTTTCCAACTTGCACATCGAAAACGGTCTTTCCAGGCTGGGGCTCGTTGCGTAGTGAACTTAGAAAATGTTTTTCTTTGCGATACGATTTTCCTGAAAAATTTTTGGTTACAGAAGACAAATGTGCCAACGACGTTTTTTTCGACAAGGATTTGTCAGGTTTTCCTGACAGTCGTCAACGATATACGCGGCATCTCCCGCATCCAACCTCGTCGAGACCAGGTGTAAGTATCCGACAATGAGGAATCCTCTTGCTATGAAATGCACAACGCAATAACGCACAGACCACTCTATTGTTAACGCCTCCGTACCTGGGAATGCCGTCTTTCGTTGATGCCTCCTCGAATACTGGGCAGCGTGAGTGCCTCGATGATACTGCGTGCCGCTGGCAACGGGATGCTTCGCAGTCCGAACTCCGTTCGGACGCTCAGGATAAAAAAGAGCCCACACCTCAAAGGTGCGGGCTCTCAAATGAAACTCATCATCTCGACTATTCTCCCGGTGGGGCAACCATCCTACGCCTTCGCCGGCGTGGGCTGAATCTTCGCATCAGCCCTACCTGCTGCAAAGTCCACGAGGACCGGCGTACCGATACACAGCGAAGAATAGGTTCCTACCAACACACCGACCAGCATCGCGAACGTAAATCCTTTGATGGTCTCACCGCCGAACGTAAACAGGATAATGATCACGAAGATGGTCGACATACCGGTGATCAATGTCCGGCTCAGCGTGTCGTTCAAGGCGTTGTTGATAACGGTAGGCATATGCTCTCCCGCACGCATCGTGCGCAAGAAGTCCCTCACCCGGTCAAATACCACCACACTGTCGTTGATGGAATAACCGATCACCGTGAGTATCGCCGCCACAAAGGCCTGGTCAATCTCCAACGCGAACGGCATCACACCTTCCAGCAACGTAAACACCGACACCACCACCAACACGGTGTGCACAAGACTCACCATCGTACCGAAAGCAAACTGCCACTTGCGGAATCGCATGAGGATGTACAGGAACATCAACACCATCGCAATAGCCAACGCGTAGATTGCCGACATCCTCGTATCCGCAGCTACCGTAGGCCCAACATTGGTCGAACTCAGCAATTCAGCATTGCTGTCAACCTTGGCAAGTCCCTGCCGAAGTTTCTGTTCAGCATCCTCGGTGGCCTCCTCCGTCGGATCGTCGATGAGGTAGCCCGTAGTTATCTGGTATTTGTTGTTGAAGCCGAACGTCTTCACCTCCGGCGCCGTGCCGAAGGACTCTTCAAGCGCATCCCTCAACGACTCCGCATCGACCGATGAATTGACACCCACGATATAAGTGCGGCCACCTTTGAAATCAACTCCGTAATTAAATCCTTTGATCGCGAGGGAGACCATCCCAGCGATGATAACCGCCCCGGAAATCGTATAGTAAAACTTCCGCTGACCGATAAAATTGATATTGATGTTCCGGAAAACATTTTTCGACCACGCCCAGGAAAAGCTGATCGGCTTTCCACTCCGGGTCGCACGCTCAAACAACAAACGCGTAAACAACACCGACGTAAAGAGCGAACAGACGATACCGATCACCAGCGTCACGGCAAAACCGAAGATCAGGCCGGTACCGAACAACAACAGCACAATACCCTTAATGAGCGTCGTCACGTTCGAGTCGATGATGGCTGAGAACGCATTCTTATACCCGTTGGCAATAGCCATCTGAATCGGCTTGCCGTCGTTAAGATCTTCTTTCACGCGTTCGTTGATAAGCACGTTCGCATCCACAGCGATAGCCAGCGACAAAAGAACACCGGCGATACCGGGAAGGGTAAGCGCAGCATTCAGCGACGCCAGCACGCCCATCAGGAAGAACAGGTTGAGCACCACGGCGGCGTCAGCTACCCATCCGGCGTTGTTATAGGTGACATACATGAACAGAATGATCACCAGGAAGCCGACCACGATGGAAATCAACCCGTTTTGAATAGATTCCTGACCAAGCGTCGGACCGATAACGGCCTCCTCTACGATTCGTGGCGTAGCGGGAAGCGAACCTGCCTGGAGAATGTTCGCAAGGTCTTTGGCTTCATCCATGGTAAAAGACCCCTGAATGATGGAACTGCCATACGGAATTTCCGATTGGACGGTAGGGGCTGAATAAACCAGCTCGTCAAGCACAATCGCGATTCGCGTGCCGTTTTGCGCAGCTTCTCTCGTCCACTCAGCCCACACCTGTGTACCTTTGGCGTTCATAGTCATGCTCACTGCCGGTTGTGCTTTCTCGTCGAGGCTCTGGCTGGCCCTTACGATAGCTTCGCCATCAAGCCTCGGCGTGCGGTTCCGTCCGACATTGAGGAAATAAAGTTCGAGGCGCGGTTCCTCGGTAAGATTCCTTGAAACCCTGCTTGTCTTCGCAGCCCAGAAGACATCGACGTTGCGCGGTAACTTTGCTCGTACATCGGGTCGCGAAAAAATGTCGTTGATCACCGATGTATCCTTGAGCGAATACCTAAGACCAAATCCATAGGACGGGTCCCTCAGCGCAAACAATGGTGAAGTATTGAGAAGCTGTAGTGAATCGAGATTTGACGCCGCGTTCGCACTGTCTCGCACAGCCTGCAGTTGGCGCTCCAGGGCCGAGAGTGTATCCGCTTCAACCGGCGCGTCAGCCGATTCAGTCTCTTCCTTCGGTTGCTGCTTCGCTTTGGCAGCGCGTTGTTCTTTCACCAGCATGTCGTTGATGGCAAGCAGGTTGTCGTACACAGCGCCGAGTTCCACCACATCCCAAAACTCGAGGCGAGCAACGCCCGACAACAGCTTGCGCACCCGCTGCGGGTTTTCCGCTCCGGGAATCTGCACCTGGATCTGGTTCCTGCCAGGCAAGCGCTGAATGTTCGGCGACGAAGTACCGAAACGATCGATACGCTTCGAAAGAATGGTGTACGAACGACTGACCGCTTCATTGATCGCCTGGTCGAGCACGCGGATCACATCAGCATCCGAGTCATTTAGACTAATTCCTCCGCCTGAGTTGCGCGCGGCAAACAGCGGAGCAAGTCGCTTGCCCCCGCTCTCTTCACGATAAGCTGCCGAGAACAACGACGTAAAGCTCTGTTGACTGGTGCGCGCCTGGATTTCTGCACGATGGAGCGCACGCAGGAACGCCGAATCCTGGTTATTCCGGCTCATGCCGCGAATGATCTCGGCAGGGGGTACCTCCAGCGTCACGTGCATGCCGCCCTGCAAGTCGAGCCCGAGACTGATCTCGCTGCTCTTTATCTCTTCATAAGTAAATTCCGCGCCGAAAATATTGAACACCGGCTTGTGCCATACCGAGTCGAGGTAACGCTGTTTCTTCTCCGGGTTCACCTCGCCGTTTTCATCCCTGGCATAGGCTTTGGCGTCCTGTTGCACGCTTCTCGAAATAAGCGTGAATGAAAGATAATAGGTACACAACACCGTGACGATAATGGTCAGTGTCGTTATTATGCCTTTATTCCTCATAGGTCAAAATTTGTTTGTGCGTCAGTTTAAAAAAGATGGAAATGGTTTAGGCGGAACGATCAGCGTGGCTAAACGTTCTGCAAAGCAACGGGGCCAGACTACGGCGCGTTGGGAGAAATGATGACCCTGAACAGGGTAACGAATAGCTTTTGAAAGAGGTCGGTGCCCGGGACCTCGGTATCATGCTCGGTTTCCTCGAAGAGGATCTCGAAAAGAAATTGTCCGTCGAAGCATGAGCCCAGGCTCACGGGTGCAGGCAACGAAAATGAAGGAAGACTGATTACCGCGGTGGCCTCATTCTCGCTTTCGGTTTGCTCTGTCGCGACTTCGTGTCGCTCGGACAGATCGTTCAAAGAAGGCTGTACAACCACAATAAGGACGGCGATCAGCAGTCCGACGACCATGGTGAGTGATTGTATCGTACTCCTCTTGATTTTCACAGGGTTACAAAAGTAGGGAAATACGGGTAATTCGCAAATAACCACGCGTCTGTCAATGAGTCGCCTCATCGGCGATTTTGTTTCAGCCACGCCGATAATTTTTCAAGGGCGCGCGCCCGGTGGCTGATGCGGTTTTTCTCCTCCAGGGTCATTTCCGCGAGCGTTTTTGCCGAATCGGCGGGCAGGAAGATGGGATCGTAGCCGAAACCTCCCCGTCCCCGTAGTTCATCGATAATTCGGCCGTTTACAATTCCTTCGAAAGCGTAAACTCCGCCAGAGTCCACGAGCGTCACCACGGTCCTGAACCGCGCCCTTCGGTTAGAAACGCCCTCAAGTTTCCGTAGCAAAAGGGCGATGTTGTCGCTGCTATCCTTTTGCGGACCGGCATAGCGCGCCGAGTAGACCCCCGGTTCGTTGTCAAGGGCCTCGACTTCCAGGCCGGTATCATCGGCAAAGCAGGCGACACCGTAGTGATCGAAAACATACCTTGCCTTTTGCAAAGAGTTCCCCTCAAGGGTAGGCTGCGTCTCCGGCAGCTCTTCGGTACAGCCGATATCTTCCAGGCTCAATACGGTAAAGTCCGGCGCGAGCAATGCCCGGACCTCTTCAAGCTTATGTTTGTTGTTGGATGCGAAGCAGATTTTCATCGTCGCCTCTTTTCCCGCTTGAGCACCAAAGGCGCACTACTCACACTTCCCTTTCGCCCCCTCGTTCTTGTAGGTGCGGCCTACATCAACCACTTTGATACCGAAGATCAGGTTGGAATTACCCGGAATAGTTGGCGGCGCACCATAGTAGCCATAGCCCATCACCGAAGGAATGTACAGCGTTACGGAATCCCCCTGCTGCATGAGCGAAAGACCCACTTGCCAGCCTTCGATCAGGTATGCCAACGGAAACGAGATATTGGTATTCTCGTCGAATTTCGAGCCGTTGCTCATGAGCATACCCTTATAGTTCGTCGTTACGCAACTGTCAACGGTAATCGTACTTCCGGTTCCTTCGGTGTGGATCACATAACGAAGACCACTGGTATGTTCTACTGCGGTAATGTTGTTCGCTTCAAGGTACGCGTCTATCGCCGCAATATCGACCTGCAATTGTTCCTCGCGCGACGGTATATCGGACGAGTCCATACACGACGCGAAATAAATCAATACGACAAATACAAAGAATGGTCTCCCTTTCATCAGCTTTCGGTTCATATGGCTTATTCTCTTTATCTGTTCGATGATCTGATGTTTCAATTATTTCACATCCACGACTTCCATATCAAACACCAAAATCGTGTTCTCGCGGATCAGGTTGTCGCGCTGCCTCGGCCCATAAGCAAGCGTCGAGGGAATATAGAATGTCGCCCGGGTACCTTTTTTCATGTGCTTAAGCGCGTCGTGCCATCCTGAGATAACACTGGACCTGTCGACAATGACATCGAAGGGCGCGTACGGTTCACGTATCGGATTGTACAAACCTTGTTCTTCAGCCAGGTCCTTCCTGCTTGTGTCAAAGTATCGTCCATCGAGGAGGTAGCCTGCATAGTGAACGCTTGCCGTCTGACCCGATACCAACTCGGGACCACTGCCCTCCTGCGTTACCACATACCGCAGACCCGACTCCGTCTTGCTGGCCACGATGCCCTTTTCGGCAAGGTGTTTATCAATCTTCACGGTGTCTTTGCCAAGCTGCTTTTTCTGAAAATCTTCATATATCTTCGGACCTGTTTCCTGCTGGAACGTCTGCTGATCCACAATATCCAGCACGCTTACAACGAACGAGAGGGACAGCGTGGTGTCGATCTGGGGAGGGATGCGCGACTGAAACAATTCCTTTATCGACATACTAAAACTGACACTGTCTCCTTCGGTCAGGATAGAGAGCAGTTCTTCCAGTTTGTCACCAGACTGTGTGGCCCTGGCGTTGTCGGGCGCCATCGCATCCGGGAGACCCCGTTCAAATGTATCCACCCACACCGAATCATTCGAATCCGTCATTCGATAATTGAACACCAACACGTGACCGGAGGGCGCAGGTTCGCCGGCACCTTCACGGTGGACCTTGTATTCCAATCCCCCGGGTGTGGTTTTGGATGTATCACAAGCACTTACCACAAACAGTAAGGCAATCAATGCATTTGTCATTTTCATCAATACTCGGTTTAGACAATCAAAAAAATTAAATGGTTGTAAACGAATGACAATTATTCGTCGTCTCTTGTAAGCTGATCTTTGTAGAGGGGCAAAAGATCCAGGAATTTCTTAAGTGTTTCTTCCAGGGTCAACGTAGTCTGTCCGCCTGCCGCATTTCGATGCCCTCCGCCATCGAAATGACGACGAGCCAGTTCGTTAACTGAAAAGTCTCCCAAAGAACGGAAAGAAAGTTTAATATTTTCCTTGCGGTCGGAGATTAATACCGAAAGTTTTATGCCCTTTATCGACAATCCAAAATTGACCAACCCCTCCGTGTCGCCTGTTTGTGAACTGAATTTTCTCAACTCTTCCGCCGAAAGGGTGATGTATGCCGTCCGGTATTCGGGAATCACCTGTAGTTTTTCCCAGAGCACGAATCCCATGAGCCGCAACCGTTCGAGGTTGTTGGAATCGTAGATCAGTTTTGATACGCGGAATGGATCCGCGCCATGAGCGACAAGCCCGGCAGCCACCAGGAAAACTTCATGGGTGGTATTGGAATGCCGGAATCCTCCGGTGTCGGTCATCAGTCCGGCGTAGAGGCAATTCGCAATGTCGGCATCCACGAGGGCTTCATCCCCCAGCTGTTGAATCAGTTTATACACGAGCTCAGCCGTCGACGCCGCTGTTCCATCCCATTGTTCAAAATCCGCAAACGCCTCGGGTTCCAGGTGATGGTCGATGAGCACTCTTTTCGCTTTCGAACGCTCTACCATTTCACCCAAATCGTTGATCCTTTTGAGGCTTGAGAAGTCCAGGCAGAACACCATGTCCGCTCCTTCGATAAGGGCTTGAGCCTGGCTGGCCCGGTCCTTTTGATAGATGAGAACATGGTCATTGCCGGGCATCCAGCTGAGGAAATCGGGGTAGTCGCTTGGGGTAATAACCTGTACCTGGTGTCCTTTTTTGCGCAAATAGCCCCACAACCCCAACGACGAGCCCAGCGCATCGGCGTCCGGTTTGAAATGGGTCAAAATGACGACCTTTCGGCTTTCGCCCAGGAAGGCTTTAAACTCGTCGATATTCCGCATAGGTCATCGTTGAAGCAAGGGGCAAAAATGGGAAAAAATACCCAATAGTTGAATACGGCTGCCCAGAGCGCCCCCGGGAGCGCGAAAAACCCCACATCCACGGATATGGACTATTGCCGAATCTGTTATTTTTGCGCCCGATTATACCATTCCACTTAGTTTTTAATCTTAAGAGACTACACGATGGCTGGAAACAGAACATTTACCATGATCAAGCCCGACGCGGTAGGGGCAGGTAACGCAGGAGCGATCATCAAAATGATCGAGGAAGCAGGCTTCCGCATTGTCGCGATGAAGATGACACGTTTGTCACGCACACGCGCCGGGCAATTCTACGCCATTCATAAGGAACGACCTTTCTTCAACGATCTTTGTGAATACATGTCGTCTGGAGCGATTATCCCGATGATTCTTGAAAAAGAGAATGCGGTCGAAGACTTCCGCAAACTGATCGGTGCAACAGATCCGACCAAAGCCGAAAAGGGAACCATCAGAAACCTTTTCGCGAAATCCATCGAGGCGAACGCCATCCACGGGTCCGACAGCGATGCGAATGCAGCAATCGAAGGGAGCTTTTTCTTCTCCGGGTTAGAGCAGTATTGAATGCAGTCGCCTTGATTAAAGGCTTCAAGGGGTATTATGGATATTCCCCAGAAACGGGCTGTTTCTACGGGACACGTTGATTGTCGGTGATAATGGACAATCGATATTTGTGCTGGCCAAGGGGAAAATGCCGTGTCAAACCCACCCAGTGCAGTTATTATTAGCCTAATTCCCTGACAAATGAAAAAGGCGATCGTCTTTGTTTGGTTTGGGTTGATTGCGGGCGAGCTGTGATACCCTGACGCACGTTATTTATGTCGACGACTACGGTGATCAGAAACGCGCTGTCGTCGTGTCACCTTTGCAAGTATTAATTGTATCAGGAGACAGTGTTTTCATTGTGAGATCTGAATCTCAATTACAAGCAATCCTAAGCAAGCAGAGCGGATTTGACATCATCAATCATCCGGATTCCGTTTGCGCGTTTCTTCAAAAGCGGATTAAGGCCATCGCAATCCTCAAAAGAGACGATCAATGACCGACCCTTCTGAAACCAGATTGATCCTCTTCAATCAAAAAGGCTCTTCGGTCGGGATGGATGCGGAATCCGCAGGTGCTTGTACGCTAACTCTGTGGCTTCTCTTCCGCGTGAAGTGCGCTTGATGTAGCCCTCCTGAATAAGGAACGGTTCATAGACTTCCTCAATAGTTTCTGCCTCTTCTCCCACCGCCGTGGCGATGGTAGTGATACCCACCGGACCACCTTTGAATTTCTCGATGATGGTTGTGAGGATACGATTATCCATCTCGTCGAGGCCGTTCTCGTCGACGTCGAGGGCATTCAACGCGAGCTGAGCGATAGCTTTGTTGATGATGCCATCACCCTTGATCTGCGCAAAGTCGCGGGTACGTCGCAGGAGGTTGTTGGCGATACGCGGAGTGCCCCGGCTTCGACGCGCGATCTCGAATGCAGCGTCGTCGTCTATTTGTGTGTTCAGAATAGCCGCCGACCGCTTCACAATGCGGGAGAGTAACTCCGCATCATAATACTCCAGCCGGGCGTTGATGCCGAACCGCGCTCGCAAAGGCGAGGTCAATAAACCCGCCCTGGTGGTGGCGCCAATCAGCGTAAAAGGGTTCAAGGTGATCTGCACAGACCGCGCATTCGGTCCCGAGTCCAGGAGAATGTCGATCCTGAAATCCTCCATAGCGGAGTACAGATACTCCTCAACCACTGGGTTCAACCGGTGGATCTCATCGATGAACAAGACGTCGTTCGCTTCGAGGTTGGTGAGTAGTCCGGCAAGGTCGCTGGGTTTGTCCAGCACGGGGCCGGAGCTGATCTTGATGTTCGAACCCAGCTCATTGGCGATGATGTGTGACAGCGTCGTCTTGCCAAGTCCCGGCGGACCGACGAAAAGCACATGGTCGAGCGCTTCGCCGCGTCACTTGGCAGCCTCGATGAAGATTTTCAGATTTTCGCGCGCCGCCTGCTGGCCAATGAATTCGTCAAGCGATTTCGGCCGCAGCG
>CAZIAG010000069.1:0-1452 GCA_964537375.1 uncultured Roseivirgaceae bacterium | reverse complement strand
AGTCCGGGAGGTCCGTGAAGGAGAACATGATCCAGGGATTCGTTCCGTTGTTTCGCGGCCTGAACAAACACGTTGATATTGTCGACAACCTTCTGCTGGCCGGTGAAGTCATCAAAAGAAAGGGGACGCAACGCCTTCTCGAATTCCTTCTCCGTGGCACTTAACCCCTCGGCATCACCCTTCAGATAATCTTCACGCATAGTTCTGAATTGATCAGCACGAAATTACACATTCCCCGTCAGATCGCGAATCCGGCGATTTCTTTTTCCAACGTTGTTGCTTTTGTGATGATTTGAATATTTTTACCGATCCAATTGCCAATGCACACAAGACCGGTGGGAGATTTTCGGTTTGATAGCTGGCCATTGCAGGCGAATGGTGGTTGTCATACGGATGCCGGTCGTCAACATGTCGTCAGATCCCGGCCTAACCCTTAATGCATACTGCTCATCATGGTCTTTACGCTTCTTGTGCTCTTTCTCGTGCCGCTGTTGTCCGGGCTGATCGTGTATTTAGTGCCCAAGAGCCGGAATGCAAACTACCGGCTGCTTCTTGTGTTCGCCGGATCGTATCTGTTTTCAATAACGGTGATACACATGTTGCCGGAATTGTATGCACAGGGTCCGGGCGCCGAACTTATCGGTCTCTTCGTCCTGGCCGGATTCTTTCTTCAGCAGTTTCTCGAGTACTTTACGTCGGGCGTAGAACACGGGCACATCCATGCCCATGGCAATACGGATCATCATCATCACAGCCACCATCACCAGTCGCTGTCGGCGCTCGTGCTCTTATCCGCTTTGTGCATCCATGCATTCCTGGAAGGCGGCATGCTGGCGGAAGCACCCTTGACCGAACCGGTCTATGACAGGAACGCTATCCTCCTGGGCATTGCGCTTCATCGTGCACCCGCGGCGTTTGCCTTGATGACCGTCCTTGCCTTCCAGCTTCACTCCAGGAACAAAGCGATTCCTTACCTGTTGGGCTTCTCGCTGGCCGCACCAATAGGCTTATTGTTGAGTACGTACCTGGCGGATGCCGAAGTTATCTCGGCAACGTTCCTGCTGTACCTTTATGCCCTGGTTAGCGGCAACTTTCTTCACATCTCCACGACCATCGTTTTTGAAAGTAGTCCCGAACATCGCTTCAATGCACGCAAACTTGCCGTTGCGGTCTTTGGCGCATTGGTCGCGATTGCTGCCGAGTATTTGATCTGAGCCCGGGAACCGCACAGTCGGACAATCCACCAGGTCCCAAGGAACCAGGAACACGGCCCGACGCCCAAACTCCAACGCGGAACACGGAACCAGGATCACGGCTTGCCGCGAAGCGGAAACGGGGGCCAGGAAACCAGGAACAAAAAAGCCAATGCCCCAACGCAGCGGATGCCCTCGAATTGAAACAGACGGTGGACTGGCAACCGGTTATACGGCATTCGTGCCTCGCAGGTTGTGA
>CAZIAG010000068.1:572-12056 GCA_964537375.1 uncultured Roseivirgaceae bacterium | reverse complement strand
AGCATTCTCCTGGACACTGATTCGAAAATCGCCGTTCACGTCCGTGGCGGTCCCGTTGAGGGTGCCCTTCTCAATGATGCTGACACCGGGCAATGGCGCACCGCCCTGACCATCAGTAACTTTTCCTGAGATTGTTGTTTGCTGCGCGAAACCCGCGTAGAAACAGCACATCATGACCATCGTCAAGCATCTGCAAAAACACAGATAGAATCCGTTCATAATACTTTGTTTTCGGTTGTGATCAATCGGCACCTGTGCGTCTGGTGCAATGGATTGTAACCACCACATCAATCGTTTGTGCCCGAACAAAGAAATGGGGGGCGCCAGGCCGGTACAACCCGTCCGGGTAAAAATCAAAGCCCATCTAAATCGTAAATCACTGATACACTGGTAATTGATTGGGCGACACTCCCACAAAATCATAGTGAATCAGGGCCTAAATAGCCCGGATACTCATCAATCTGCGGTCGAATTCTTCGTTGGAAAGGAATGATTTATTGCGGATCCGCGCCTTATACGTATAAATCGTGGTAAGGGAGTAGTCCAGGATTTTCGCAATCTTTTCATGGTCGTTCACACCCATGCGGATCAAGGCGAAGATCCGCAACTCCGTATTGAGGAGTTGCCCTTCCTTTAGTACGATCCTGTCCTCCTCTTTAAAGAAGGAATTGAACTCCGAAACGAAGTTGGGGAAAAGTTTAATGAAGACTTTATCGAAGTTGTGGTAGAGTTCCTCGCGTTCGCGCCGGATATCAATGCTGCTCGCCACGATTTCCTTAAGTTTCTCTGTATTGTGCGTCAGCAACTTCATCTCGAGCGACTTCTTCAGAGCGTCCAATTTTGCAATGTGGTCGGCAATGTTGATAAAGTAATACCAGATATACTCCTCCTTTATTTTGTTGGCATCCTGCAGTTCGTGGTTGGCCCGCACCAACAACTCGTTCGCCTCGGCAATAATTTGGCGGGCCTTCTGCAACTTGCTGTTTTGCCCGACAATGACAATTGAGAATCCAATCACACTCAAGGCCAACAGGGTAATCAACGAAGAATAGATTAACAGCCTCCGCCTGTTCGCCTGGATGATGTCAAGGTATTTCCCCTCGATAATCGGATAGATGGCCGACACCTGAACCTTTCGCTGACGAGCACCGTAAAAATCCGCATCGTCTTGAGCGATCCTGATAAATTGATAGGCCCGCTCGTAGTCCCCATCCTTAAAAAACATCTCGGCGAGTCTCATAGTGGCAAGCGTCTCCTTGGTCGACGCCCGGGTATCGGCAATCGCGGCCCGTAACAACATTTCTTTCGCTTTCCCCGCCTCACCCGAGACCTCATAGATAAAACTCAGTGTGCTGGCCGCAATTGCAAATTCGTGTTCGGCGATGGATGAATCACTTACCAATCGCTCAAAAGCGATTCGGGCGCTGTCGATCGCTGCGAGGTGAAGCGACTTCAGGCCTTTGAAAAGGAAATACCTATGATCCGGCGGACGGACATAAACCAATGCCGAGTCGATATACCGGTTTGCCTCAGCAGCGTACTGGTTTCCATAAAATGCGTCCCGGCTGAAGTCTGCCAGGTCATAATGCGTTCTGGCCAACAGGTAATAATACTCGGCCTTCAGGGAATCGGCCAATGGACGAGTATCCACGCCCTCCAGCGTGTCGATTGCTTCATGAAACAACCCCGACGAAATGAGGACAAATGAAAGTTTGATCTGGGCTTCCGAGACCTTGGCCGGATCGCCTAATGTTTTCGCAAAGTCAAGGAGGCGCCGCGCGTAGTGAAATGCGGAATCGTAAAT
Organism: uncultured Roseivirgaceae bacterium; assembly: GCA_964537375.1. Taxonomy (GTDB): domain Bacteria; phylum Bacteroidota; class Bacteroidia; order Cytophagales; family Cyclobacteriaceae; genus Chryseosolibacter. Next base: position 10,252 of record CAZIAG010000068.1, on the reverse strand, counting down.
GTACAACTTGTATTCATTGTAGATCGCCTTGGTGACGGTAAACTTTTCAGGAAAATCAGCCTGCCTACTTTTCGATTGCAGTTCATCCACCCTGCTGTTCTTCTGTTGTTCAAACTCGTGGCGCATTTTCAAGGCGCCATCCAATTGCCGAAGTAGTCCCGTTTCTCCATCCTGCCCAAAGGAGGAAAGGGATAAGGAGAAGGAGAGCAAGCAAACCAGCGGGTAAAGTCGCATTATCGGCAACGGCAGCCGGATATTACAAAAAGTGGAAACAAAAAGAAATGGCCCGCAAGAAACACGGGCCATATACTATATTCTGAAAAAATTCAACCACTATTGGGAAACCAACTGCCCCGTGTCCGGTGTCCTTTCGGCGTAATAATGCAGCCAGACCTCATGAAGATCATGGTCCAGCATTTCGTCTATTGGACTGAGGTTTTCGATGGCAAAGACCCGATTTCGCTGAAGGTGAAGGATGCCCGTTTCATCTTCCCAACGCACGTCACAGGACGCTTGATCGCCCAGCGACCTGATTGGAACGACGAGGGCGTTCTCTGCAGGAAATCCATAGTGGCGTTCATACTGTTTCGTCTTGTGGCGCGCCACTTTGTAGGGTTTTCGAAGTCTGATAGTCATAGCTTTCAGGTTTGGGTTAATGAAATTTGACGTCTGGATCTGTTCGACTCCCTGACTACGCGGGACTGCGAACGCACCCAGTCTCTGAGGGCTTCACGATCCCGACGGTCCAGGTACCGCAACGCTTTCCTGTATTCTTTCCGGAACAACTTCTCGTCAAATCGTATCTTGGACAAGACGAGTTTCGAATACTCGAGCATGCTCACTTTAAATCTTCCATTTTCCATGTCGGTGGAGTTATTGATGAAAAAATGAATTACTGCAGGTCTCCCGGACCGGCAGTTAACCAGAAAACGGAATGGTGGATTTTGATCCGTCCGTTAAGCGGATCAAAAGGCGTGGAAGATCAAAGGCGGAGAATGCTTTGGAGAGATAAGATACGGTCCAGAGGTCGCTACTTTGAATGCGTGCAGGAGTTGCCGCCCGGTATGAATTTGTCCACTCATCGCTAAAATATTTTAGTACAACCTTCTTGCCTCCTGTATTGGCAATCTAGTTATTTCTAACGTGGGTCAGACTCCATTTGTTCCAATCTTCTGACAAATGCATACCGGCCGGCAGCCAAATGCCGGGCAACCGGGAGTTGAAACAAACCATGGCGTGTCAGCGTTTGCTCGAATCCGCACCTGCAACGCAGCCGCTAGTGGCCACGGTCGCCTACATTACCGGTTTCGCGTACGGACTGATCGTTTTGATACCCCCGTCGGCTTCGTGTTGTAACGGCGTAACCTTGATATTTCGCAAGTGGGTCTTGCCGGAGATTTGGCTGTCATGATAGAATAAATACCACTGGCCGTTGAACTCCAATATCGAGTGGTGGTTAGTCCAACCCAGCACCGGGTTCAGGATTACGCCGCCGTAGGTAAACGGTCCGTAGGGGCTATCGCCCATGGCGTAACATATCTTGTGAGTATCACCGGTAGAGTAGGATAAATAGTATTTGCCGTTGTATTTGTGCATCCATGCGGCCTCGAAGAACCGCCGGTCGTGATCGTTGCTCATAAGGAGTTGTCCGTTCTCATCAACAATGTCTACCTCCCTCACGGGTTCGGCAAACGAAACCATGTTATCAGCGAGTAGGACAACTCTTGGCCTGAGCGCAGGGCCTTCTGTCGGTTCGGTATTTGATCCGTTGGGGTCATACTCTCCATTTGCCCATTTCTGGAGCTGCCCGCCCCATATCCCCCCGAAATACATGTAGTGTTTGCCGTCGTCGTCGCGGAAGACCGCTGGGTCAATGCTGTAGCTACCCTCGATAGGCCGTTGTTCCGGTATGAACGGACCTATCGGTGAATCCGACACCGCTACTCCGATCCTGAAGACATCCGATTTATCCTTTGCGGGGAAATACAAATAATACTTGCCGTTGCTGAAAGCCGCGTCCGGTGCCCAGAGTTGCCTTCCTGCCCAGGGAATATCCTTGATATCGAGGGCAACGCCGTGGTCCGTAATCTCTCCTCCGACACTATCCATGGAGAAGACGTGGTAATCCTTCATGTCGAAATGCGATCCGAGGTCATCTTCCGGAACGCCCGCATCTATATCGTGCGATGGATAGATGTAAATTCTTCCTTCAAAGACGTGCGCTGACGGGTCGGCGGTATAGATATGACTTACCAATGGCTGTGATATCGCTCCGAGCGTGTCTTTACTATCGGATGTTGCGTTGTTTCCAGAACCAGGCCCGCATGAAAACATGAATACACTGGCGCAGCTAACGGCAGTTAGCGCAACTAATTCCCTAGTTACAATTTTGAGTTGCATGGTTGTTGCAATCAGGTTTGGTTTAATTACTACGAATACGCGGTTGTCAAAATCAGTGAGCAATATCCGTTCAGGACAAGATATGTAGTCGATTGGTTTTTCACAAGATATCGGAACAAGAACAACATCAGCTATACCGCGAATTCTTTTCGACTTTTGGCATCAATTTCATTGCTCAAACACTATCGTAGAAACACTCTTCGGAGCCAGGGTCAGGACAAGATTGCCTTCCTCTGCCTGGATGGTCGTTTGAGTACGATTTGATGTCAGTGTCGTTTCATATCGCGTTACCGAGGTCGGTGCTGTCCCATCAATGGTCAGCGCGATGTTTGCGATTGGAGTCGTCGTAGGGTTCACAAGAACCACCACCGTCTTACCATCCCCCTTATATGCTGTAACCTGAGCGTTGTAGGCGAACTCGGCCTCAACTCGGACAAAGCCCGGCCTGACAAATTTAGAGAAATGCGAAAAGGCGTATCCACGTTTCAGCACCTCGCCCGAAGTCGTTCCTTGTGTTCCGTCGCCAATGAAGGAGTAATAACGTTTCAGGTACCACCAAACGTAGGCGTTCCAGTTATGGGTCATAGCTTCGTGGATCGTACCCAGCATCTGCAAGGTCTCGTCCCAAATTACCGCTTCTTCCAATTCACTCCATGCATTAGTGGCGTTCTGATTGAGCAGGTACTCGGTCATCCATACCTCTTTTCCTTTTTCGAGTGCGACCGGAAAGGGCGCGAGACCTCCACCGTAGATGTGACCCGCCACGATATCCAGATGCGCCGCCGCCTCGTCATCATTCAGGATGGCGTTGGTATAAGCTTGATTGAAGTTGAACGATTCGGGTGCCGCGATTCTTACCCCATTAATGCGTCCACCGTATTCCTTAAGGAATGTCCTCATGGTGGAGGAGGACCAATCACACGACTCATAGCTGACCTGTATGTCAGGCTCATTCTGAAGGGAGATTGCATCGATCGGAGCTCCGTTGGATGCCATAAAGTCGATGAAGTCATTCAGATGATTAGCGAACGCTTCAAAATTCTCTTCAAGTAAACGCCCGCCGACGTCGCTGCCGTTGCTCTTCAGGGCTGGCGGAGGCGACCATGGCGAAGCCAGCACCGTTGCCCCATGCAAGATCGCTTCCTTTGTGACATCAACGATCAACGACCATTCACTCGGGTTGGATGGAACACGGATGCGAAAAATACTCAGGCCGAGATCATCATCACCCAGGCCAAAAGCCTTCTGCATGTCGGCCGCGTTAGGAAATTGTGTACCCCACATCTGATTGGCACCGCCAAAACCGGAAATCACCTGGTATGTCACACCCGGGTCGACGTTAAGCGTCTTAAGTGGAGGCCCCTCTGGTAGTGCAGGTTCCTCTGAACCTCCGCAAGACAACAAGGCAACAACGCACAGGAGTATGATCCCAACGATGGCCCGGTACATGCACGCTGATCTCGTCACGACGATTGACTTTGCTAACGTATTCTCAAAAACGAGAAGGGGATTGCATATCCCCTCCTCATATAAAAACCAGGAAAACACGTCCGAAACTTTCGTTCGGAAACGTGTTGCTAGTCCTTAACCAGTTTCACATCGTCAATGAAGAACGTGGTCACCGCGGTGTTGTTACCATTCAAGTCGAGTACAACACGGCTCGATGCCTCGTTGGCAGACGAGAATGTGAACGACAATCTGGTCCAGGTTGTGGGAATCTCCTGATCACCTGTGTACATCGCATTCGGATTCGTAGAGACCCTCATGCTTCCCCCTGCGACCGAAGCCTTTGCCCAGAGGTGTACGGTGTAGGACGCTCCTACCTCCCAGGTAGATGGATCGTTAGCCAACTGGATCCTCCATTGGCCATCGGCAAGAGATCCGTCACGAATTACCTTAAGTGCTCTTGTCCCGCGATAAACTTCGCCCGGAGTAGTCGTCGCAACCATATAGGTACCGCCGTTCCACTTTCCCCAACCCGTAAATTCATCGTCGGTACCCTCTTCAAATCCTGGGTTAGGGTTGAGTGCAGCCTTGCAATCAATGTTGTTCGGATTGTCCGAGCAGCTCATCAGATCCGCAGCGCTTGTCACATCGCCACCCGGGCTTAAGAGCGTAATCTTGCTCGTTGCAAAGTCATTGGGCACAGTAAATGTCAGCAGTGTAGACGACTGCGACACAATACCGGCCGCGGCTCCACCTACCTGAACACCTGTAACGAACGACGCGCTCAGGTTTGTACCCACGATAGTAACGCGTTCACCTGCTGTTACATAGTCGGGATAGAAATCGCTTATGGCCGGCAACGCAACGATCGTGATCTTCGAGAATGCCCGCTCATTGCCTTTGAAGACAATCAGTACGTCGGCCTCACCCAGGCTCACGTTCAGCGGAACATCAAAGGTGATGCTTGAAGGCGTCACTTCCGTAAAAGAGCCGGCGGGCACCACCTCTTCGCCAATGAAGATCCGGACTACCTGGTCCATCTGCGATCCGTTAACCGTCAGACTGGCACCGGGCCCCGTTACCGTTTTGCTGAATCCGGAAATACGCGAGCTCACGTCAGTCATTGAATACGTGATCGCTTCATCGTTATTGCAACCGACGACGAGTAGCCCGGCAACCAGGGCCAGCGTCATCATCGAAATTATTTTTCTGATTTTGCTAATCATAGTCTGTACTTTTTAATATCCGGGATTTTGATAAGCCGAAGGATCCGGGACCTGTATACGATCGAGGTGCTCCTGCGGAATAGGGCGAAGCCTGTGGAACGGCTTAACTCCGGGAGCAGCGTCGTCATTCAGGCTAATACGGTTCAGGAAAACCGCCTCCCCGCGCAAGGAGAGATCAGTCCAGCGAGAGCCTTCACCACAAAGTTCTCTGGCGCGTTCATCGAGGATAAAATCCAGATCAACATCACCAGCGGATATCTGCATGGCGGCCCTGCGAGCGTTGAGTGTCGCCGGGTCCAGGCCGGGGCGATATGCGGCCCTTTCGCGAATGATATTGATAAGGCGCGCTGCTTCATTAGCCCCACCGTTGATACCCCCCTGGAGGGCAGCTTCAGCGGCCAGGAGATATGTTTCACCGAATTTGAAAATCGGCATTGGGCGACCTGAAGCGTCGTTACCGGTCGCTCTTAGTACATCGTCAAATTTTTTAAGGCCAGGGTAAATTTGTGGAGCTTGCCCCGGATTGTCAGTGTCCCACCAGTCTGAAGGTCCGTATGCCCGATACGGAACATTCCAGGCGTTGATAACATCGGCCATTTCGTCGGTATCCGTCATAACAAAGGCCGTGTCTCCAGGACTAACGCCGGCCGGCAATTGGGCCAGCCAGGTGTTGTGCGCATCCGAGCCGGGCAGGTTGATGGATTCCACAGTATAAACCGTGCGGAAAGAATTGTGGTATCGACTGTCATTCACTTTGTCGGCAAAGGCGACATTCAACAACCAGTTTGTCGGGCGGAGTTTACGCAACGGACGTTGGAACAACAAGGGTCGTCCGTCAATCGGATCAGAACCATCGCGGAATGACACGGCTTCGTAATTCGAGGTAAAGCAACTTGCCGCCATATTTTCACGATCGCCGATTCCCGAAGGGTTCGTGTATTCATTGTTGACATTATCAAGCGGAATACGTTCCGCCGCGAAGATGATCTCACGGTTGTATTCATTGCTCTGCTTATAAGCGTCGCCAAAGTCCTGAAGGAGTTGCACGCCATAGGTTCCCGGATTATCGATTAGCGTCATGGCTGCATTATAGGCCGCCTGAAAATCAGCCTGCGGGTTCGGCGAGATTCCGGAGTATGCCCTGAACAGGTAGATCCTTGACAGCAGATGAAGCGCGACTGCCTGAGAAAGTCGGAATTCACCAGCGGGTCGCGACTGCCTGAGGTTCTGACTAGCAAACTCCAGGTCTGAAATCATCACCTCATAATTGGTGGCAAGAAGCTCCTGCAAACCCGCTGCATCATCCTTGGTAGGCCGATTGAATCCAGTATACGGAATGGTGTTAAAGACAAGGTGACCGCTACCGAGGTCGGTCGGAACCGGACCAAACTGTCCAACAAGGAGATAATAGTAATGGGCCCTGAGGTATCTCGCCTGGGCGATCATTTCCGTTTTTTGCGTATCGGTCAATGAACTTATTTCAGGTATGAACTCGATAAGCCCGTTCAGAAGATTGATGATCGGGAAAGTACGGTTGAAGGTAACCGTCAGGAAACCGAATTCAGAGTTTATATCATAAGTACCAAAGAGTCGATGCGGCAGGTTATCACCACTTGTGTTGACCGCCGGTTGCTCACCATAGGTAAACTCGTCTGTTCCTGAAATATTCAGCGCCAGCGTTGGGTTTACTCCATAGTGAAAACGAAGGTATGCATAGGCCGTGTTGAGACCGTCCTGAGCACCCTGAGGCGTTTTAAAATAGTCGTTGGTAAACGCGGTCTTCGGCTTTTCTTCCAGGATGTCCTGGCATCCGGGTGCGAGGGCCAGGATAGCGAATACCGTCAGTAATATCTTTAAGTATTTCATAACGATGACTGGTTAGAAAGTGACGTTGATTCCAAAAATGAAGGAACGTACCGGTGGTGTTGAGGCAGAGATCACGAGGTTTTGATTCTGTCCCTGGGTCCGGAAGCCGGCTCCCGTCGAAACAATACCTGTCTGTCCTTGACCGGTAGGTTCAGGGTCTACCCCATTCCATTTCGTTACGTACGGTGCGTACAGCAGGAACGGGTTCTGAAGCGTTATGTAAGCCCTCAGCGATTGTGCACCTATCCTGCTGGCAATCGGCGATGGCACTCGGTAGCCTAGGTTGATGCTTCGCACGCGAATAAAAGAAGCGTCATAATACGCAAGCGTCGACCAAGAGTTGGCAGCACCACCGGGAAGTGCAGAGTTGGGCGCTGGGAACCAATTGCTTCGGTTTTCCGGTGTCCAGTATTCAACGTCAAGTCCGTTTCTCAAACCATTGTTGTTGGTGAGGTATGCTCCGTTTGGAGCATGCAGGTAGCTCATCAACAGTCCGCCAAAGCGAGCATAGGTGACAAACGAAAGGTCAAAGCCTTTGAAATAGAATCGGTTGGCAATACCTCCCTGCCAATCCGCCTGCTGATCGCCTATCACGGTGCGATCGTGCTCTTCGGTGAAGACGCCATCGGGAACACCTTCAGGTCCACTTATGTCCCTGATCTTCAGCTGACCGGGCAGCTGACCATATTGAGCGGCTTCTGCGGCTTCGTCCTCCTGCCATACACCCAACTTCTCATAGTTGTAGATAGCGGAGAGCGGATAGCCGACATGCAGACCATTGCCGATATTCCGTTCTTCGCCCGGCGCAAGTTCGAGAAGCTTGTTTCTGTTGGCAAACCAGTTCAGGTCGACACTCCAGGAGAATCCATCCCCGGTGGCCGGAATGATGTCAGCGCTGAGTGCGATCTCAACACCTTTGTTTTCAACACGGCCAAGGTTGGTCTGGAACGCATCCTGGTATCCCGACGTAATGGGAAGCTGGTAGTTGTAAAGAAGGTTGTGGGTCTGGGCATCGTACCACTCGAACGAACCCGTAATGCGGTCGTTGAGGATTCCAAAGTCGATGCCGATGTTGATCGTATTCGTATACTCCCAATCGAGCGACGTATCCGGTATCCTCGCGGGCAGGTACCCGACCACTTTTGTACCACCATAGTTGTAGCGGATCGGCACGCCTCCGTTGTTCGGCGACACCCCACCAAGGGTCGTGTATGGAGCAACTGCCTGGTTAGACGTTTGTCCATAACTTGCGCGAAGCTTCAACGCGGAGAGGAAATTCTGTCCGCCCAGGAAAGACTCTTCTGCGATATTCCAACCCAGTGCAACTGCCGGATAGTTATGCCATTTTTCGGCGAGACGTGAAGAGCCATCCCTCCGGAACGTGAATGTCAACAGGTATTTGTCCTTGAATCCATAGTTGACGCGCGCCATGTAGGAAAGCAGGCCCCAGGTAGACTCGCCACCATCAAGAACATAGTTGGAGGTAGGGCTCGCAATCCCCATATTAAAATACTGAATGAATTCAGCCCCAATGGAGTCCTTGCTTACCTGGGTCGACCAGCTGGTGCTCTTCTGTGCACTATACAATCCGGTAAAGCTCAGCCGGTGATTTTCGGCAAACGTCTTCTCGTAGGTCAGCAAGTTTTCAGTCGTCCAGGAAAGTTGTTCCTCGTTGCGGACGCGGGCACGGTTACTCTGATTTTGTGAACGGAAATAGCTGTCCTGGCCCTGGAACTGGGCTGAATTAGCCTGGCTAAAGTCGAGTCCCGCGTTGAGGCGATATTTCAGACCATCGATGATTTCAATTTCAGCATAGGCACTATTGAAAGAGCGGAAACGGCGAATCAGGTCGGTCCACTCATTGTCATTGTCCTTAAGCAAAAGTGGATTGTACTGCTGTGTCCGGTCAGTCTGATTGCCGGCAGGCGTTTTGAATATGTCGCCGTTCGCGTCATAGGCCGGCATCAGCGGGCTCATGGAGAGTATCGGATACATGATGCTTCCGCCAAATGCGCCCGGGGTGTTGGGCTGTTGATTTACGAACTGAGACCCGTTGGTATACGAAAGGCTATTCATTGAATTCAGACCGACTTTGATGCGGTTGCCGATCTTATTGTCAAACGTTGTCTTGAGCGAGTAGCGTGAAAAGTCCTGGCCTGGCAGGATTGTCGTTTCCTTGTAGTAACCACCACTCACAGCGTACGTTGCGTTATCACTCCCTCCCGAAACTGACAGGTTGTGATTAGTGATGATGCCGTTTTCATACATCAACTCCTGCCAGTCGGTATTGCGGCCGAGGGCCATGCCTTCGATTTCTTCAGGCTGGTATCCTTCGGTGAAGCCCGCGAGGTCTCGCATTTGGGCGTATTCTTCGGCGTTAAACAGGTCGTACTTCCTGGCAACCGTGGTTATACCGTAATAGCTGTTGAGCGACACTCGCGTTGCTCCTGCGATACCGCGCTTTGTAGTGATTAGGATCACACCGTTTGCACCGCGGGATCCGTAGATGGCGGTGGCCGATGCATCTTTCAGTACGTTGACGGTTTCAATCTCATCCGGATTAATGTCGGAAATACTGCCTTCGTAAGGGATGCCATCCAAAATAAGGAGTGGATCGTTGGAGCCGTTTATCGAACGTTCGCCACGCACGCGTATACGGGCCGTTGCCCCCGGGGCAGTACCGATTTTCTGCACCTCGACACCAGCTGCCCTTCCCTGCAGTGCTTGTTGGAAATTAGCAAC
>CAZIAG010000068.1:0-562 GCA_964537375.1 uncultured Roseivirgaceae bacterium | reverse complement strand
AACCGGAACCTCTCTTAATTGTTCGGAGGTAACGGATACCAGCGCACCGGTTACGTCACTCTTTTTCTGGGAGCCATACCCAACGACGACAATTTCCTCCAGCGAAGAGACGCTGGGTTCCATGGAAACATCGACGGTTGTTCTACCATTGATGGGGATTTCCAGCGTATTGTAGCCGATGAATGAAAACACCAGGACGGCATCGCTTTCGGCGACCGACAGCGAATAATTTCCATTGGCGTCGGTCGTGGTTCCGTTGGTGGTGTTCTTGACCAGGATATTTACGCCCGGCATTCCCACACCACCTTCATCCAGAACCTTGCCGCTGACGGTGGTCTGTGCCACCGCGGCGGCCGAGACCAGGATTGCCAGTAGGGACGCTGACAGGAGCCGGAGAAGGACTGGCCGCCCTCTCAACCCCTGGGGATTTCGTAAAGATTCATTTTTCATAGTGCATTATTTAAGGGTGAGTTAGTTTCAAAACCGCCTTAACACTGCGTTGGAAACCGATCCATACCCCACCTGCAGCACCCCCGGCTCCATCTCCACTTCAATCCAGCTC
>CAZIAG010000067.1:10424-12133 GCA_964537375.1 uncultured Roseivirgaceae bacterium | reverse complement strand
AATAACGCTTCTTCCCGTCGCTGGTGTTATAACCCTCCAGTGGGTCGTCGCCGGAATACGTCTCAACACGTTCCTTTGCACCGTAGTCGTCGAAGTAGACGATCTTTTTACCCTTGAGTCCCATTCCGGACGTTTCAAAATGGATCGTGCCCGACTTGATCTTGTACTTCCCCGAAGTCACGGGCGTGGAGGCCTCCGTCTGAGACTCGGCCACGCCCTCGGATGTTGATCGGTCTTTGTCCGACGAGCAGGCCATGATCGAGAGCGCGGCGACGACGATGGCGAGGTGTTTAATTTTTCTCATAATTGATTAAATAGTTTGGTTTAGGTTTTTCATCCGCGGACGCGAGTCCTTTCCGCTACGGCAGGTCCTGAATGGTATACCCGTCCGGTACTTTGAACAGCGACGCATCGTGGGTTACATCTTCCTCCACTTCATAGGCCTCGATGACGACGCCTTCGGATTGCTGGTAAAGCGTCAAGCCTTTCCAACCGGCGAATACAGCGATGTCCTGGTACCGGAAAGCCTCGCAATCTTTGCCGGCGATCGTCATGTTGTCGAGTTTGGTATAGTCTTCGTCGTAGTCGGGAAATTGCTGGATTTCGTCCCACGACGGGAAATCCATTTCCCATCCGTACTCGCCTTCGTGGTCGATGACGAACGCGATCTTTTGTTCGATATTGAGATTATACCGAGTGTGTCCGTCGCTGAAGAGGCACGATGCTAGCATTTCACCCTCGTATGTCTCCACACGTTCCTTAGCCCCGTAGTCATCGAAGTAAACGATCTTGGTTGCCACGAAACCGAGATAGTCGCTATTGTAACGTACGATGCCGGACTTGATCTCGTATTTTCGGTGCGTTTCGATTGGAGTGGGATCTTCACTATCGGAGCAAGCCAGGGCTCCAACGAAAAAGGTAAGGAGTAGGAGTGAATTTCTGATGATGTCCATTGTGTTCATAGTTTAAGCGTGTCTTAAATTAGGTTCCGAAGTGTCAACGGACACGTCCTTACGATGACGCCGTTGATTCGATGCGACAAACTTCCTTCTTTGACACGCGCTCCACAATAGAACAAAAGTTGGGTAGCGTACTAACGGTTGCCGAATACCTTGTTTAATGCCTCGGTTCGGTTTTGTACATGGAGCTTTTCGTAGATCTTGTGAATGTGCTGTCGTACGGTCCCGACGCTGATTGAGAGCGCGTCCGCGATCTCCTTATAAAGGTGACCTTTGGCGAGAAGTTGGAGAACTTCGCGCTCCCTTGGCGAAAGCCGTTCTGCGTAGGATGTTTGGTCTTTCCTATGAAAACGCTCGACGATCTTCCGCGCGATTTGCGCGCTCATCGGTGAGCCACCGGCGTGAAGTTCGAGCAGGGCTTGTACGATCCTTTCCGGTGGAGAGTTCTTTAGCAAGTATCCTGAGGCGCCCGCTTCCAGGGCATCGAAGACGTGTTCATTGTTTTCGTATATGGTGAACATCATGAATTGTGTGCCCGGGGATTCTGCCGATACTTTTCGAATGCACTCAATGCCGTTCATCCCCGGAAGGTTGATATCCATGACCACGAGGTCGGGTTTGAGGAGCGGTAGCTGGATCGTTGCTTCCTCTGCATTCTTGAATGCGCCTGACCAGACGAAGCGGTCGTCAGCCTTTATAATGTGTTCAAGGCCTGTTGCGATTACCTCGATGTCTTCGACAATACAGACC
>CAZIAG010000067.1:0-10414 GCA_964537375.1 uncultured Roseivirgaceae bacterium | reverse complement strand
CTCATGACCGCTTTGGGTGAAAAGTTTTAAACATAGTTTAGATACGGGGAATCGTCAATAGAACAAACGTTATACGGCTTTTGCGAAGGGAAGAGTCAGTTCAATGCGGACGGGCGCGTTGGACGTGAGCCTCCACGTTCCGCCCGCCTGCTCCATGCGGTATTGCATGTTCCTGAGGCCATTCCCGGTCGTGGCATGCGCTGACATACCTTTACCATTGTCTTCGATCGCAATTTTGAGAACCTCGGAAAAGACCATGGAGATGGTCACTTTTGTGGCGCTGGCATGCTTTATGGCGTTGTGTACAGCTTCCTTTACCACAAGGTAGATGTGGCGTCGCTGTGGCCCGGTGATGCGGATGGAAGGGATATTGTCCGGGATTCTGAATTCGTACTCCAATGACACCGTTTCAAGCATTTCGCTGACGCTTCGGCGAATGTAGATGATCAAGTCTTCGAGGCTGTCCTGGCCGGTGTTCAGGGACCAGACGATCTCATTCATCTGGTTTACCAATTGGCGCGCGATGCCGCCAATCTTTTCTTTCTTCTCAGCCACTGCCGGGCTGTCGGGAAGGCTGCTGCTGAGAAAGACCAGAGACGTGAGTCCTGAGCCAATGTCGTCGTGCATTTCCTTTGCAATGCGCATCCGTTCTTCCTGCTGGCCTTCGAGATTTGCCCGCAATCGTATCACCTCCTGTTCCCGTTGAAGGGAAACAACATGCTCGTGTTGCAGTCGTTGCCGTTGACGGAAGAACCGGTACAGCAGGAAAAGGATGATCAGCGTAGACAACAATCCGCCGCCGATGATCATCAATTGTGCGTTCTTTTTTTGAACATCAGCTTCTGACTGCTGTATTCGTAGCTCCTTTTGCGCGATTTCTTTGTCCTTTTGCGCCACCCGGTACTTGCGTTCCAGTTCAGCGGTAAGGCGTTTTACGTCGTCGTTGGTCAGGGAATCGGCGAGTGCCACGTACTTTTCCAGGTAATCGTACGCGGCCTGTGTTTGCCCGAGCTTCGCCTTTATCCCCGCGAGAAGTTTGTACTGTTGACGAAGGTCATTATAGGTGCCCGGCTCTCCTTCATTGATCCGGATGGCCTCGACGGCATAGCGGTCGGCCTGCTGGTACTGCTCCAGTTCGAAGAGGACCATGGCCAACCCATTCATGGCTGTGGCTATTCCACCTGGGTAATCGATCTGCTTTGCCAAGCCAAGCGCTTCTTCGAACGTCTCGATCGCTTCGGTTTGTCTGTTCTTCTTCGAAAGACTGTTGGCGAGGTTGATCAGCGCTGTGTACCATTCATTTAGGTACTGATGCCTGCGTGAAAAGGCAAGGGCGGGCTCCAGGTAGTAGATCGCCGAGTCATACATCCGCAGCGAGTTCATCGACGAACCCATGTTGATGAACCCCCGCACGAGGGTGGCGCTATCGTTGGCGAGCCTGCTGTGCCGGACGGACTTCCGGTGGTATTCGAGTGACAGTTCGGGCTGGTCCAGAGACGAAAAGGCCACCCCGATGTTAATATACAGAATATGCAAATGCCGGGTATTGTTCAGGCTGTCGAAAAGCTCGGCGGCTCTCATATAATATTGGACGGCGGTGTCGAGTTCTCCGCGCAGGTTGTGGGTGTTGGCCAGGTTTGCCAGGGCTTTTGCGGTTTCGAGCGGAAGGTGGTGGTGTCGTGCCAACTGCAGCGCTTCGCGGTTCCAGCGATAGGCGTCGTCGAGTTCGCCGCGCACGGAGAGGACATAGGACTGATAGCTGATGTACTTTATTTTCCCCTTGACGTGATTGTTTTGCTCGGCGATCCTTAAGGCTTTGTCGTAATAGAATGAGGCGGAGTCGAGGTTGTCGCGCTCCATAAGTTCGCCATACTGGAAATAGACATCCATCTTGGCGGTGTCTTCAGGGAGGGTACGGATCAGGTGAAGCAGGCTGTCTTTCGCCACTTGGCTGAGACCGGGGAGAGACCAGAAGAGAAGGATGAATACCAGGCAAGAATTCGCGAACATATCTCCCCAAAAACGGGCAATATAAGCAAATGTCGGTGAAACAAACCGGTCCTCAGATCAGAAAAAAAAGATCTTTGAATGTCACCTTGCCGATGGGGCGGGACTCACATAAACTTTTCCCGGTTTTGCAGTTTGTACATTCCAAGCAGCATGGCCAGGGCGCTGACCAGCATAAGGTAGAGCCGGTTTTTGTAAGTCACCGTGAGCCATACAAACTCGCTCATGTCCCGTGGCTCCTGGAAAGGGTTCAGAAAGACGTTGTATGCACTCGTTTCCAATGGGTCCGCAAAAATCAGGAATATGAATGAGAAGATGACAAGCACAATAGCGGTTCCGTTTCCGCTCCTGATCATGGTCGAAAGCATGAACCCCAGGGCCGAAAAGAAGGTGATCGGAAATAAGACCTGGCCGATCATAGGCAGGATGTTAAAACGATGGAGCGTGAGATTGGCTAATTGACCCAGGACGCACAGGATAACCCCAGCGACGGCTACAGTGAGGACGAAGCGCACGAGAAAGACTTTGTACCGGTAGTTGGGAATACCGAAAATAGTCTCCAGCATTTTTGCGTCATCATCATTTTGAATGCCGTACGCGACGGGGTAGAAGATGAGCAACATCCCCGGGAAAACTAGGAATCCGTAAATACCCTCGTCGTTGAACTGCGGGTCTTCGAAGAAGGAGATCGTAACTACAAATGCGAAGAACAAGAACGCAGCCGCAACGAAGTAGATAAACTTGTTCGCGAAGATGACCTTGACGTTATACGTGATCAGCTTATACAGCAGTAGCAAATAGCTCTTCATGTTTCTTTTTTGATTTTGACTTCATCAACCATAAGTACGCATCTTCCAGGGTAGCGCGTGCCTGTACGGCATCCGGTCGGGGTTGTGACTCTGAAAGACACTTCACCCGGACGTAGTGGCCTTCGCGCATATGGTGTACGATAAGGTAATTGTCTTTCTCCCGTTCAAATTCATCGGGCGGAAGATAGAACTCCCAAACCTTTCCGTCGGCGAGCTCGGCCATTGTAGTGGGGCTACCGAGGTATTCAATGTTTCCGGATATGAGCACTGCCAACTGGTTGCAACTACTCGCTATATCTTCAATGATGTGAGTGGAGAAGACAACGATCCGCTCCCGGCTTAATTCGACCAGCAGGTTTCGGAAACGAATGCGCTCCAATGGATCCAACCCTGCGGTTGGCTCGTCGACTACCAGTATCTTGGGCAAGTGAAGGAGTATCTGCGCAATACCAATACGCTGTTTCATTCCACCTGAGAACGAACCGATCTTCTTGTGTTGATGCTCGTCCATGTGGACGGCCTTGAGCACATATTGCACCCTCGCTTCGCGTTCCTCCTTGTTGGAAATTTTTCGGAGGATTGCCTGGTAGTCGAGGAACTCATAGGGCGTCATGTTCTCATAGGTGCCGAATGCTTGCGGAAGATAGCCGATCAGGCCCTGCAGCTCCTCGCGCCGCAATGTTGTGTCGTGACCGTTGATCCAGATTTTTCCGTAGCTCTGATCGAGGATTCCGCAAAGGATTCGCATTAAGGTCGTCTTGCCTGCGCCGTTTGGCCCGAGCAAACCGAACATCCCCTGTTCTATGTTGAGGCTTACGCCCTTAAGGGCTTTGAATGGCGCCTGACGTGGTTTGACAAAAGGAATAGAAAGCACAAGTCGGTAATAGAGCCGTCTGAGTTTTCGGAAACGCCCTTTGATCTCGTCAACATCAACGGGGTTTTCGTTGAGTCGACGCGCCAGGCGGACCAGGTAGAGACCGGTAAGCCAGAGCAGGCTGAAGAGCACGGCCACGGCCTTTACATTGGTACCGGCATACAGGACGATTGTGCCGACAATTGGAAATCCCCAGTATATTAAAGTGTTTAACAGCCTGGTGAGGTTTTGTCGGCGGGCGATCAGTTGAATTCCTGCTTTCAGGATGGACATCAAAAGCAGGTGCAGCGAAATCATGAAAAACACCCGCCAAAAAGTTTTGTCAAGATAAAAGAATGCGAAATAGATCAGGAATCCGACCAATGCGCCTTGCCAGATCAGGTTTTGGAAGAAGCGCGAGGGTGTCACGGGTTCCTCTGATCGCAGTTGGAAGAGGCGTTTGTTGCCTTTCCATTCCCTGATCCAACGTTTATCGCGGCCATACACCTTAGTGAGGTTTTGTATTTGTATGCGCATCGCTTCATCCGGTGCGACCATTTTTGCATTTGCCTGGCGAAGGGATGTCATGACAAAATAGGTGCCCCCGGGGATGAGAACGGCAGCGGCGATGTAGGCGATCATTTTCCAAAGAAATCCGTCGATTTCCATCGCAATCCAGACGCAGGAAAGAACCATCAGCGCGATCTGCGTTACTTTGATCGTCGACCTGAGGCTCCGGAACCAATCCAGAAAGCTTTCCAGCCCGGCACTCATGGTCGGGATATAGAACAATGTGAGGATTGTCGCGAAGGCGAGGCCACCCATTACCGTCACGGCAAATGGTTGTCCGATAGTCATCACGTATTCGGCGTCGCCCATGGCGAGGGGCAGCATGGCGATAACCGTTGTGATTGAGGTGATAAGGATAGGGCGAATACGCGAGATACCGCTCATCATTAGCGCGCGGTATTTGCTATAACCCTGTCGCCGCAGTATCCTGGAGTAGTCGATCAGGATAATTCCGTTGTTTACGACAACACCCAGCAATATTAGAAACCCAATCAGGGTATTGGCGCTAAGCATTGAGTTTCCGGTAAGTGTGAGTCCGAGGAACGAACCGATGGCAGCCAACGGAATAGCGAAGATGATCACCAGGGGCAAGTAGAGAGATTCAAAGACCGCCGCCAGGATCATCAGAATAATAATGATGGCAGCGAAGATAAAGGAATAGAATTCGTCGTATACGCCCTCGTCGTGTATGACCTCTACCACCATTCCGGTTGGTACATTGATCCCAGCGACCATCTGGTCGACCTCGAGACGTGATGCTTCAAGCAACGACTCCGATTTCAGCACTTCACTGATAAAGCTGTAATTGATCACGATCCGTTTTTCCTGGTTGTGGCGGGTAATAGTGCTTTCTCCCGAAGCATAGATCGCAGAACCGAAATCTGAAAATGAATGGATCGCTCCCGCCGTACTGGTCACGGGCATTTCACGCAGTTCCTTCATACCTTTCGGTGAGGGTTTTTCCGTATTCCTGGTGCGTATGGTGATCTCGTACTCCTCGCCACCGCTGACAAATTTTGCTCCGGAAACCAGCGAGTGTTGAAAATCATTGAGGCTCGTCGCAATATTCTGAAGCGTAATATTATTTGCACTCATTTGCTGTTGGTCGAACAGCAGATGGACTTCCGGGCGCTCGGGACTTAGGTTGACAGTACTGTTGTCAACGGATTGCAGCCCGTTAACGAGGCGGTTGATGTCGTGGGCAACGGTTTGCATCAGCTCGAAATCCTGGCCCTTGATAACGATGCGTTCAGCTGGAGTCCCGATCCCGAGCATTCGAAGAAAGTCATCTTCGGCAGAAGCACCGACGCCTTCGGAACTTCCGCCTTGTGCCGGAGGTGCATCCAGGGAGATGCTCACGTCGGGAAAGTGTTTTGACAGCGACGACAACCGGTTCCGTACATCAGTGACCGAAATCGTGTCGAGGTCTTTGAAGTCCTTCACGAGTTTCGCCGTGATGATTCCCTTTCCCTCCGAGACTTGACTAGTTACCTGATCAATGACGGGAATGTTCATAACCCTTTCCTCGATGGCTTTCATACGGACATCGGTCGATGCGAGCGTAGCGCCCTGGGGCATTGTGACGAACAGGTTCATTTCCGAGGTCTCTACCTGCGAGGGAGATGAAAGACTCACCACCAGGCCAAGGCCTATGCTGACAAAGAACAGGACCAACGCGCCGATTATGGTAAACACCGGTCGGCGAAAGCACGCCTTCAACAGGACGACATATTGCTGAATGATGCGTTGCCGGATAGACGCATTCTTTATCAATGGAGTCGTCCCTTCGCCGCCTTTGCCGACGACCGCATACGCGATCATCGGTACGAGGACCAGGGCTACGACAAGCGAGACAAGAAGTGTGGAGATGATGGATACGCCAATGTGGGTGCCCATCAACGTGACGAGGAAGTTCGACGAGTAAATAAAGGGCAGGAATACAACGACGGTAGTAAGGGTGGCGGCGATTACTGAACGCAACACCTCCCTGGTACCGTTGACCACCGCGTGCTCGGGACGTGCTCCATTGACGACATGCCGGTAGATATTTTCAATGACGACAACGCTATTGTCCAATAACATCCCTATCGCAAGAGCCATTCCGATCAGCGTAAGACTGTTTATCGAAATTCCATAGGCGTAGAAAAAGTTGAACGCCGCATAGATGGAGATCGGGATGGCGATCGCGATCGTCAGGATGACTTTAACGCGTCGGAGGAAAATCCAGAGGACGAAGACGGCCAGGAAACCGCCGCTCAAAGCCAGATCCTTGATCTGATCGATGTTGTTCGACATGGTCTCTGCCTTGTTGCTTTGCACGACAACCTTCGCGTCGAGTGGTGCGATATCCTCGTTGATCGCATCGATGGTCTCAAGTGTTCGTTCAGACAGCGATATCAGGTTCGTTTGCGGGGCCCGGGATACCAGAATGGAGACAGCATCTTTCCCGCTGACGCGACTAAGCGTGGTCTGCTCTTTCACGCCAAAGAATACTTCCGCGACATCGCCCAGGAGGAGCGGGCCTTTGTCGGAGACGACCAGGCCCTGGATGCTTTTGATATCGTTTAGCTCTGCGGTCAAATGCACGAACACCCTTTGCCCCTGCAACTCTACCTGGCCTACGAATGCGCTCTTGTTCGAGTGCTGCGCAAGGACACTACTGATGGTGTTCGGTGTTATTCCGTTGGCCTCGCACACCGCGTCATTCATGATGATCTCGACTGTTTTTTGACGGCCACCATATACTTGTACTCCACCGATGCCTTCAATATCACTGATACGATCAACGATATATTGATCCGTAATCTGCCGTACCCGATCTACGCCACCGCTACCGAGTACCTGGAGTTCCATGAACGTATTGGTAAACTCCTCTGTGTCGATCTTTATTATGTTTACCAGGAATTCGGGCAAGAGACTCGATTTGATCGGCCGGATCTTCTGTTCAAGCTTCAGGTACGCATACTTGATATTTACGCCTTGATGAAAGGAAATGAAAATCATCCCTTGCTGGCTATCGGCCGTAGCCGTTATCTCCGCTACACCTTCCCACGTGCTGATTGCGCTCTCGAGGGGGACGATAGCCTCACGCTCCATATGCCGCGGGTCAACTTCCGTGGCCGGCTTGACGTGAACAATGAGGACCGGAAGTTCAACGTTGGGGAATAGCTCTACCGGTAATTTCTTGTATGAAATGTAGCCCAGGGCGGTAGCGCCAATGAACAACATCGATACAAGGACTTTCCTTCGTATGATGGTTTGCAGCAGACCGTTCT
Source organism: uncultured Roseivirgaceae bacterium (assembly GCA_964537375.1). Taxonomy (GTDB): domain Bacteria; phylum Bacteroidota; class Bacteroidia; order Cytophagales; family Cyclobacteriaceae; genus Chryseosolibacter. Next base: position 2,900 of record CAZIAG010000067.1, on the reverse strand, counting down.
TACCCATTCGAAACCTCAATATGTACATCCCTCTTTCGGCTCAGACGTGCGAGAATGTCTTCGATGCCCTCGTAATAGCAAGGTATGATGACCAATGTTAGCAGGGTAGAGGTGACCAATCCGCCTATTACAGCGATAGCGATCGGTGCCCTCAGCGCAGCGCTTTCGCCAAATCCCAGCGTTAATGGAAGCAATCCAAGGATCGTCGTCAGGCTGGTCATCATGATCGGCCTCAGGCGTCGTTGACCGGCATCAAGGATGGCGTCTCTAACCGACATGCCGTTCTCCCGGTTCTTGGTAATACAATCCACCAGGATGATTGAGTTGTTGACGGCGATTCCTCCCAGGAGAATGATTCCGATGAATCCCATCATGTTTAGGGGCATGCCGAGAATAAAGAACGCAAGGATGGCGCCGACCGCGGCCAGCGGGATTGTTAGTAAGATCGTGAATGGGTGTAACAGCGATTCAAATTGTGATGCCAGGACCATATACACGAGTATGATGGAGAGCGCTAAGGCGAACGTGAGGTTTCTGATTGATTCCTGACGCATGATCTCCTGACCCGCCACCCTTATCTTGTATTGCGGGGGAACGGACAATGGGGCAAGGGATTGCTCGACCGACTTCACCACTTGATCGTACGGAACATCCGGTTCTACCCTGGCACCGATAGAGACGGTCCGTATTTGATTCTTACGGTGGATCGAGTTGCTAACGTGCTCCAGGGAAACCGTTGCGATGTCGCTCAACAGATATTCAAGGGCGGCGTAGGAGATTTCGGGAACCTTCACTCTGATGGTTTGCAATTCTCCATTCCGTTCGATGGTGCCCGCCTTTTTTCCTTCCAATCGATCTCTAATCTGTGCAACGACATTATCGACCGACACGTTTAGCAAACCGGCGCGGTATTTGTCGACATCGACTCTCACCTGTGGCGTCCCTTGCTCGAAGTCGCTTACGGGATCAAATACGTAAGGATTGCCGGCCAAGGCTTGCACGATTGAATCGGACATAACCCCGAGGTATTCGAGTGAAGGTCCGCTCACCTCGATCACCAGCGGCATCTGGTCGTTCCCCGATATAGCATACAGTGAACTTTCATCGTTTGAAAATGTCGCCTCGATTCCGGGCAGGGGCTCAAAGTATGTCGACAACCTGGATGTTACGGATGCGATGTCTATCTCGAGATCGTCGCGAAATATGAGCTTGAGATTGGCCTTGTTCTCACTGTACGCATTTTCGTTCGCTAATCCGGATTGCGTTTGTTGTGCACCGACATGCGTGTAGATTTTGTCGAGCTGCCCTTGGAAGAGTTGCCACAGCTGGGTCTCGATCTGGCTCACCGTAGCTGACGTTCTGGAAAGAGGTGTGCCATTAGTCAACGTCAAATCGACCGAGATGGCCCGCGTTCCGGCTTGAGGCATGTACTCGCTTCCGACGAAGGGGAGAAGAAAATAGGTGCCAACGATCAGTGCAATCGACGCAGGGATCAGGGCCGGCTTGTAGCGCAGTACTTTGTCCAGTAGCCGCCGGTAACCTGCGAAACGAACAGGAGGAGCTTCAAACTTTACTTTGTCCTTTCGGAAGAATTGTGTGAATAGCATCGGAATAACCAGGATCGCTACTACCAGGGAAGCGAGTTGCGAAAAGGCTACCGTCCAAGCCTGATCTTTGAATAGCTCGCCTGAGGGACCATGCAAGTAAACAATAGGAAGAAAGACGACGATGGTAGTCAACGTCGAGGCGGTGATGGCGCCACTAACTTCGCTCGTTCCATGGATCGCGGCGTCGACGACACTCATGCCTTCCTCACGTCTTCGAAAGATATTCTCTACGACGACAATGGAAATGTCGACCAGCATGCCTGCGCTCAACGCCAAACCGCCCAGCGTCATGACGTTCAAGGTCAAACCATTGAAGTACATGAGGTTGAAGGTGGCAATGATCGAAATCGGAATGATGATGCTGACAATAAGTGTTGAGCCGATTCTTCGAAGGAATAGGAATAATACGATGGTGGCGAACAGTATTCCATAGAGACCGGCTTCCTTCACCTCGTCTATCGCACCTTGTATGAATCTTCCCTGGTTCTGGATGATAGCTACCTGATAATCCGGGATTGTCTTTCTCAGCGTCTCAAGGGCCGACGTAAGTTCGGATATGGCGTTCACTGTATTATAACTCGTCTCCTTGTAGATGGAAAGGCCCACTGCGCGTTGTTGGTTCACTCGAACTATGGTGGTGGGCTCTTTATCGACCAATCTGATGGTGGCCACTTCACGCAACAAAACAGGGGCCTGTTCTGACGTCGGTGCGGCATCGGTTGTCGTCGGAGTAAGAGGGCTCTCCTGATTCTGTGCGCCGGCCTGCGCGGTCGTGTAACCCACGACGAGGTCCTCAAGATCTTCGGGTGAGCCAATGATTCCCAGTCCCTTGATGATGTACTTTCGACCGAGTTCTTCAATGAATCCGCCCGAAACACTGCGGTTATAGTTTTGAATTCTTGTGACGAGGTCATTCACGGTAAGCCCCATCGATGCCAATAGTTCCGGATCCGTTTCCAATACAACTTCCTTCTCCAGGTCGCCTGCAATTTTGACCTCGGCAATCCCAGGGAGTTTGATGAATTCATTCTTGAAGTTGTTCTCCGCCACACGGCCCAACGCCTCCATGTCGTTCGATGCGGGATGATAAATGGCCAGGATCATGACAGGCTCGGCATTCGGATCGAACTGGGAGATGACAAACTCATCCACTTCTTCGTTCAACGAAAATGCAGACAGGGACTTCTGAAGGTCCAAAAAGGCCTCATCCATATCCTTACCCCAGTCGTACTGTACCGTCACACGACCATATCCCGTCTGGCTGATTGAACTGACTTCAACGGCTCCGCTCTG
>CAZIAG010000066.1:9213-12174 GCA_964537375.1 uncultured Roseivirgaceae bacterium | reverse complement strand
GGCCGGTATCTACCACTGGTTCCCGAAGATGTTCGGCAGAATGATGGACGAACGCCTCGGCTACATCCACTTCTGGATCACCTTTGCCGGCGTATACCTCGTATTCTTCCCGATGCACTATATCGGGATCGCAGGGTTCCCGAGAAGGTACTACAGTTTCACCGCGTTCCAGACATTCGACGGCTTTGCCGACCTGAACATGCTGGTGAGCGTGGCGGCGATCGTAACGCTGGGTGCGCAATTCATATTCCTTTTCAACTTCTTCTACAGCATGTTCCGCGGAAAACTGGCTCCGGCCAACCCGTGGTTCTCCAATACGCTGGAGTGGACAACGCCGCGACTGCCTGGTCACGGCAACTGGCCCGGAGAAATCCCGGCGGTCTATCGCTGGCCGTATGATTATAGCAAACCTGGCGCGAAGGACGATTACATTCCTCAAACCGTCCCTTATTCCGAAACGCCGGAATCAAATCTCCCGCATGAGAATGAACTCGTGAAGCTGGAGACTTCCAATGGAGGCGGTGCCATCATCGTCGAAGGAAAACATTAAACAGGCCTAATAGACCTGAAGCCCGTATTGATCGGGCTTCAGGCAAACGCCTGAACTACTAAAAGACAATGCGATCTTTTCGCAGGCTTACGCTGTCGACCCTATGGGCGGTCTATGTGTTGATTCTGGTCGGCGGGATTGTCAGGGCTACCGGGTCGGGTATGGGATGTCCTGACTGGCCCCGGTGCTTCGGCAATTGGGTTCCCCCTACATCGGTGGAAGAACTACCTGACAACTACAAGCAGATCTATTCCGATTACCGCCATAAGAAAAACGAACGGTTCGCCCAGTATCTCCGGCTGGTCGGCCTGGGACGCACGGCAGACCAGATACTTAATGACGAGTCCATCCGGGTGGAAGCAGATTTCAACCCCACCAAGACGTGGATTGAGTACTTCAACCGCATTGTGGGGGTCACCATCGGCCTGCTCATCTTCGCGGTCTTTTTGTCTTCTATCCGCTATTGGAAGTCGGAGCGAACCCTGACAATCACGGCTTTTGCCACTTTTTTGCTCGTGGGCTTTCAGGGATGGATTGGTTCGGTGGTGGTATCGACCAACCTGACGCCCTGGACGATCACCCTCCACATGTTCCTGGCATTGGTTATCGTCGCCATGCTGGTTTATCTGCTCCACAGGGCAAGCTTTACGGCAGGTAATCCCGACTCGGCCCGGCTGAGATGGTGGCTGATAGGCTGTATAATCGCGTTGTTGGTACAGGTCTTCCTCGGGACCCAGTTGAGGGAAGCCATTGACAGGGTCTCCCAAATCGGTCCCCGCGCAGAGTGGCTTGACCTGACGGGCGGCACATTCATCATACACCGGACTTTCTCGTGGCTGGTGCTGATTCTTCACGCCGGACTGGTCTATCATCTGGTCAAAACAAGCGGATGGAATACTTTTGCCATCGGCCTAATCGTGCTAATTTTGGGCACCCTTCTGACGGGCATAGGAATGTCGTTTTTTGCCGTTCCAGCCTTTCTTCAGCCGGTGCATTTGCTGTTGGCTACCCTCACCTTCGGCGTACAGTTCATGTTGCTGTTGAGAATCAGGACGGGATCACGAACGGTAATACAAGGTTGAGCAATGGTTGTAGAACCTGTTGGTAACATATCGAGTCTTTCCCTCGCCGCAAAGCTGGCCGCGTATCGGGAATTGCTGAAGCCCCGGCTTTCGTTGCTGGTTGCATTTTCGTGCGCCTTCGGGTACGCATTGGGTTCGCCTGGAGTGAATTGGATCAGCCTTACGATGCTTTTTATCGGGGGGTTCCTGATGTCCGGCGCTTCGATCGTTGTAAACCAGATCCTTGAGAGAGATCTTGACAAGATCATGAGCCGCACCCAACACCGACCACTTCCCACCGGAAGGGTCACGGTGAATGAAGCGGTCGTTTTTTGCCTGATTTGCATGACCACGGCAACGGCATTGTTGCTGGTCTATACCAATGCATTGACAACGGTACTCTCCCTGTTGTCGATGATGCTTTACAGCTTTGTTTATACACCCCTTAAGCGCGTGGGTCCAGTGGCTGTTTTCGTTGGAGCTATCCCGGGTGCGCTTCCCCCGCTGCTGGGATGGACGGCGGCCACCGGCGTGGTGAGTCACGAGGCGTTGATCATTTTTGGTATTCAGTTCATTTGGCAGTTCCCGCATTTCTGGGCGATCGCCTGGGTGGCGGACGAGGATTACAAGAAGGCTGGATTCAAGCTGTTACCCTCGGGTGGTGGTAAGGATCTCAGCACGGCGATACAGATCATGATCTATACGATGTTCCTGATTCCGCTTGGGCTTTTGCCGGCGACATTTGGGATCACGGGGATAAACTCGGCGGTCATTGCCACGGTGTGTGGAGTGCTCTTTTTCGCACAGACGTTTTCGCTGATGCGTTCGGGAGACCGAAAGTCGGCGCTGAAAATCATGTTCGGTTCGTTTTTGTATTTGCCGATCGTGCAGGTTGCTTACCTGCTGGACAAAGTCTAGGAAAGAACCTTCTTCATTGAAGTTGTGAGGACAGGACATAAAAGAGGAGTCATCATGAAGGACATAAAGATTGTAGAAGAAGCAAAACAGCCAATGGCGATGCACCCGGGCAAGTTTGCCCTTTGGCTTTTCATCGTCAGCGTGATTATGATCTTTGGCGCCCTAACCAGCGCCTACATTGTCAATCGTGGCGACGGCAGTTGGCTTTATTTCGAACTTCCTTCAATGTTCTGGGTGTCGACAGGGATCATTGTACTGAGCAGCGGAACGATGCATTGGGCCTATCGGGCCGTAAAGCGCGACGAATTTGAGTCAGCCAAGGTGAGTATCGTGCTGACCCTGGTATTGGGAATTGCTTTCCTGGCGGCACAGTGGTTGGCCTTCCTCCAGTTGATCGAAGAGCGAATCCACTTTGTTCCGGCTACATCCGAT
>CAZIAG010000066.1:0-9203 GCA_964537375.1 uncultured Roseivirgaceae bacterium | reverse complement strand
TACGTGCTTTCGGGGCTGCACGGTGCTCACGTCATCAGCGCGATCATCGTATTGGCCGTGGCACTGGCAGCTGTGTTCAAACAAAAGGTGCATTCGAAAAACATGACCAGGATGGAATTGTGTACAACATACTGGCATTTTTTGGGTGGCCTTTGGCTATATTTGTTTGTCTTCCTATTATTGAACCGTTAAATCGAATCCGACAATGGCAAGTACCTCGACAAGTGTTCAGGCTCCCGGTAGAAGCGTGTGGGACGGTGGTGTATCGCCGATGGGCGCCAGCTATGGCAAGCTCATGATGTGGTTTTTCCTGCTTTCCGACGCCTTCACGTTTTCCGCTTTCCTGATCACCTACGGGCTGATCCGTTCTGCACACCCGGCGTTTGAAGGGACAATAGACCAGTTCGTCTTCTCCACGGAGTACTGGCCAATTCCGGAAAAAGTATTTGACGCTGTGCCATTCCTTCATGGCGTAGAAGCTCCGCTGGTATTCGTCGGTATCATGACCTTCATCCTCATCATGAGTTCTGTGACCATGGTGCTGGCGGTCGAAGCCGGCCATCGGATGGATCGCGAGGCCGTCACGAAATGGATGCTCTGGACGATTCTGGGCGGTATCACTTTCCTTAGCTGCCAGGCCTGGGAGTGGGCACACTTTATCCACGGCAAAGAAGTCGGCGATGCGGTCGTTCAAGGTGGGTTTCTGGGCGCAAATTTGTCGCAGAACCAATATGGACCACCCGACTTTGCGGCGTTCTTCTTCTTTATCACAGGCTTTCACGGATTCCACGTGTTCAGTGGCGTGTGCTTGAATTTTATGGTATTCTACAACACGGTGACCGGCGTATATGAACGCAGGGGGCATTATGAAATGGTGGAAAAGGTCGGCTTGTATTGGCACTTTGTCGACCTGGTGTGGGTATTCGTGTTTACATTCTTTTATCTGGTTTAATAACGTCGTTTCGCAAAATATCTTACCCATGGCGCATTCAGAAGAACAGGTACAGGTAACCGTAATACCTCCCAACAAAGAAAAGATCAGGAAACTTTGGACCGTTGCGCTTATTCTCCTTATCGTGACGATCCTGGAATTCGTGGTCGCCTTTACCATTGCGCACGACTACAAGACCTTGCGTATCGCCATCTTCATCGGCATGACGATCGTCAAGGCCGCCTACATCGTGGGAGAGTTTATGCACCTGCGCCACGAGGCCAAAGTGTTGATCTGGTCCATACTGATACCCATGGTATTTGTGGTATGGATGCTGGTTGCATTTGTCTATGAGGGAATTTACATCGGTAAGGCTCAGTAAGCTGATCGATCAATGAATAGGGGAGGCTTGGGACACACCTGAGCCTCTTTTTTTAAAAGCAATATGAAGAAGAACGGCGCGATCACTGTTTTCGTAATCCTACTGCTTCCCATAGCTATATTTCTGTTCCTCAGGATCTTCGGAAGGAACGAATTCCACGTACCGTTGATTCATCAGGAAAAGGTGGAGGCGCCCGGGGAATGTGCCTTCGAATACACCGCACCTTATGTAGTCCATGATTCAGTGACAAACAGATTGTTTGAGGGGTCCGATGCTCCGCTCGTCCTCGTGAATTTTTCGGGTTCGGCTGCTGTTCAAAATGTGGTATACAATGAATTGACGCAGCAGGAAGTCCGGACGGTCGATGCGCGGGATTTGCCCCAGGTTCCGGTGCCGTACAAGACATGCGTATTCCTCATTCCCGAAAATATGGACCTGGTCGTGGTCGACCGCGAACGGAGGATCAGGGGGTACTATAACGCGTCGGAAAAGAAAGATGTGGATCGTTTGATGGTTGAATTGAATATCCTGTTAAAGAAATATTGATGGCGGGGGAGGGAATAGAAACGCTGGAAAAACGAGAACCTCATCGCAGGCTGGTCATCTTTTTGTCGATTGTTATTCCACTGACGGTGGCGCTTCTTTTTGGTGCGCCGAAAATCGAAGGCTATGACCTTACTTTTCTGCCGCCCATTTATGCATCAATTAACGGACTGACGGCCATTTTGCTGATATCGGCGTTTATTGCCATAAGGAACGGCAAGCGGAAAGTGCACGAAGCGCTGATGAAAACGTGCTTGGTGCTTTCATCGCTGTTCCTGGCGATGTACGTTGCCTATCACATGACTACCGAAAGCACTCCATTTCGTGGCGAAGGGGTCATCCGGTACGTATATTTTTTTGTGTTGATTACGCACATTTTGTTGTCGGTAGCTGTTATACCTTTAGTATTGTTCACATTCGTCAGGGCGCTGGCCGGGAATTTTCCCCGTCACCGTGCGCTGGCACGTTATGCCTTTCCGTTGTGGCTGTACGTGGCCGTGTCCGGGGTGATCGTGTACCTGATGATCAGCCCATACTACAATTAGGTTATGAGAAGTTTGTTATTGACCGGTTTGCTCTTCCTTGCCTCAGTTCAGGCCTTTGCGCAATGCGCCATGTGCAGGACCACCCTGGAAAATAACCTCAGCAATGGCGATCCGGGCCTGGCGGCCGGCATCAACACCGGTATTCTTTATCTTCTCGCATTACCTTACCTGATAGCGATAGTATTGGGATACTTATGGTTTAAATCCAGCAGACATGTCCAACAGAAGCAAGGCAGCAGCCATGCTGCACGGTAAATGCCCCCGCTGCCGGGAGGGTCAGATCTTTACACACACTATCTTTCATAAGCCCTTCGGCTTCAACCGCATGAACGAGCGGTGCCCACACTGCGACGTCCGGCTCGAACCAGAACCCGGCTTCTACCAGGGATCGATGTATGTCAGTTACGGTTTCACGGTAGCGGTCATGGTCGCGGTAAGTGTCATTCTTTATCTTCTTGGAGACTTTTCAGAATGGGTCTATATCGGGACCGTTATTGGCGTCATGATCCTTTTGGTGCCAGTAAACTACCGCGTCTCGCGAATCATCTATCTTTACGCGTTTGGCGGATTGAAGTATGATCCGCGCCTCTCGCCGTAATTGTTTAACTTTATAGGGCCTCTTAATGTGAGTGGTATTGAAGTCAAGACCTAACGCCCTGCCTTTTGCAGCCCTTCTCGTTCTGGCAGCCGGAATAGCGGGTGCCTGGTTTTCATTCCAGCCCGATGCGCCGCCAAACCTGGCGCAACGCGTCGCAAGCCGTGTTGAACGCGAACTCGGCCGACTCGACCGCGAAATCAGTAAAGTGCGCGCGCGTTTTGATGATCCTTCCCTGATCACCAGCCTCGACTACGCGTTTTTCGTCTACGAGGGTGACTCGCTGGTGTATTGGTCGGATAACAAATTTGTTCCGGCACCGGCGATGGTACAGGATACCTTTCGGGTCAAGCTTATCAAAACCGGAAGCGAGGCATTTCTCGCGCGCAAAGTAGACGTCGAAGGAAACCGCTTTTACGTTTTCCTTGTCTTCCTTCAACGGAATTACCTGATCAAAAATGCCTACCTCAACACCGAGTGGAACCAACGCATCTTTGTAAATGGAGATTTCCAGATACATGAACCCTATGCTCCGGCAGGGGTTCCGGTATGTTTGGAAGGCCAGTGCCTATTCGGCATTTCCTTCCAACCCGACGCGTTGCCGGTGAAGTCTACACTTAAGACCGCATCTACCGTCGCGATTGTCATTTCATTGATTGCCCTGCTGGGGTGGGCAATGATGCGACTGCGAAACTACACCGTTCGGCAACCTGAAGTCGTTATTGTGGGCCTGATTACCGGTTTCTGGCTGATCCGTACCGCCATGACGAGCGTCCGGTTCCCGCACGACTTCATCGAAAGCGACCTGTTCGATCCGCAGTACTTTGCTTCTTCCGCGCTGAACGCGTCGCTGGGCGATCTGCTGATCAATATGATCGTGGTGTTGATCGTGTGCTATATCATATTCAGGAACTATTTTCGGTTCAGGTTCATGGTGGTAAGGCGGCACCGAATCTGGCAGTGGGTGATCATGGTGGTTTCGGGACTCTTTATTCTTTTCGCCGGTCTGTTTCCCTACGTTACGATTCAAACAATCTACAACAATTCACCGCTGATACTGGACATTTCACAGTCGCTTGCCTTCGGGCCGCTCAGAGTTGTTGCGATCCTTGTGGTGTTGATGTCAGGAGTTTCCGCTTTCCTTTTTGCGCATGCATTTATTCGAATACTGGTCGCGGAAAAGAATCGCGCATGGGTACTTATCGCTTTCCTGATCTCTTCACTCATCTTCATCGGAATCAACGAATTCACGGGGCAACGTTTTTGGCCTTCGCTGATCGTCACATGGGCCTATTTTGCAGTTGTCTATGTAATGAAGCTCTATCGAAGCCTGAGACGGTTGAGTTACAATACATTTGCATACCTGTTTGTCGGCATCTTCTGCCTATCGGTGATTGGCGGGATTGCAGTGAGTTGGTTTAGCAAAAAGGAAAAGATTGAAAGTCAGTTCCGTTTTGCAAATCACTTTCTTATCGACCGTGATATTTTTGGTGAGTATCTGCTTTCGGAAACGGCTCAGCAGGTTGCAAACGACGCGTTTACCCAAACGAGGATGAGCAGCCCGTTCCTCAACAAGGATGCAATCGCGCAGAAGATCCGGCAATTCTTCCTGCCCAGCTATTTCAACAAGTACGATGTAGAGATCTACCTCTTTAACGCCCTGGGAGATCCCATCAGCAATAACACCGTCCTGAACATGCGCGACATGGTGAGCCGATACGAGGCAGAGCCCTTCCGGACACAGTATGAGGGTATTTTTTTCGTCAACAACCCGGCGACCGATGTTACACAAAAGTACCTGGTTGTGGTTCCTGTCGAACGACTCGATGTACGACACGGTTACGTAATCGTCGAACTTTCGCTTAAGAAGATAATCCCGGAAAGCGTATACCCGGAATTGCTCGTCGATTACGGGTTTCAGCAATTCTATCGGACGCAGGACTTGAGCTACGCGGTCTTCGCCAACGGGCGACTTGTATTTACTTCAGGGCAGTTCAACTACCAGAAATTTTTCGATCGTTCTTTGCTGGGAAATATTCGCCTTTATACCGAGGGGGTGTCCGTCAACGGGTTCGATCATATCGCCCAGGAGGATAACAACAACCGCGTTGCCGTGGTCTCGACGCCGCAGAGCCCCATGGAATATCAGGTAGCGAATTTTTCGTTTTTCTTTGTGCTGGGCCTCTTTATGATCCTTTTCCTCATCTTCGTGCAAGGGTTGTACAATTATTTTAGGGGAAAGCGGTTATTCTTTTCGGCGCGCATTCAACTATATCTCAACCTCGCCTTTTTCGTTCCGCTGATCATTGTGAGCATTTCCACGCTGGGCCTGACCAGTAAGGCATCTCAACAACAACTCGACGACGAATACCTCAACAAATCCAGAATTTTTGGCGAAGAAATCATTGGTTCGCTTAGTGATTATCTCGGCTCCGCGGATAGAACCGCCGAGCTCTTTACAAACAGGCTGACGGAACTGGCGCACCTTTCAAACGTCGATGCAAATGTGTATACGCCGGCGGGTAGGTTGCTAACCACAAGTCAGCCAAAAATATTTGAAAGCAACCTCCTTTCTCCGTTCATCAACCGGAATGCGCTCGATGAGATCTCAGATGGCGAAACGGCGTTAATAGAGTCGGAACGCGTTGGTAACCTTCGCTACTTCGTCGCGTACACCGCATTGAAGTCGAGCCAGACCGGGGAGTTGATCGGTATACTCGGGATACCTTTCTTTCAATCGGCGTACTATCTGGAGAGGGCACAAATCGTAATGTTGGCGAACATCCTGAATATCTTTGCTGTCATCTTTATTATACTTTTGACACTGTCGTACTTCGTTTCGCAGTGGCTTACATTCCCGCTCCAATTCATTACTCAATCCCTTCGAAAGACGACATTGACGCGCGTGAACCAGCCGCTGCGCTGGAACGCCGATGACGAGATCGGCATGATGGTCAAGGAGTACAATTCGATGTTGTACAAACTCAGTGAAAGCAAAAGCGAATTGGAACAGACTCAGCGCGAAAAAGCCTGGCGGGAGATTGCACAGCAAGTCGCTCACGAGATCAAAAACCCGCTGACGCCGATGAAGCTTACCCTGCAAAAAATGGAACGGGCTGTTCGCGATGGAGAGGACAATCCTGAAAAGACCCGCAAGGCGGTGTCGGCATTGTTGTCACAGGTCGACACGCTGAATGAGATTGCGTCGTCTTTTAGTGGGTTTGCAAAAATGCCAGAGCCGGTAATAAGACCACTGGAACTGGTCACCACGCTGCGACGCATCGTGGACCTTCACCGTCCCTCGGCGGATATCAGGCTCAAAAGCGATGTAAAACAAATGACCGTGTTGGGCGATGAGCAGCTGTTAAGTCGGGTATTCTCCAACCTCGTGTTAAATGGGATGCAGGCTGCCGTACCTGGTAGGCCGGTCCGTATTTCGATTTCGCTCACGATCAAGGCAGACAAAGCGTTGATGGAGTTCAATGACAACGGCCGCGGAGTCGATCCACAAATTGCTGATCGTATATTCCTTCCACATTTCAGTACGAAGAAATCTGGATCCGGACTGGGCCTGGCCATTGCACGACAGGGCATCGAACAGATGAAGGGTCGAATCTGGTTCGAGTCCCAGCCGGGAAAGGGAACATCATTCTTCGTTGAGTTGCCTGTCCCTTCACAACAGCCATAGACTGATATTCATCAGTGGGCACAATGATTCGGGTCATACTTAGCGGCCAATGGCCGGTGCTACTTTTGTCCTTATGCTTCCTTCCATCGACCTCGATTCGCTAATTCGCAAATACGACGTTCCAACCCCCCGTTATACGAGCTACCCGACCGTACCACATTGGGACGTCAGTTCCTTCACAGTGGATCAATGGATCGGCGCTGTCAAGAAGGCATACGCTGAATCGAGCGTGAAAAGGGGCGTGAGCATGTACATTCACTTGCCCTTTTGCGAGAACCTCTGTACGTATTGTGCCTGTAACACACGGATCACGAAGAACCATGGTGTTGAAAGCAACTACATCCGTGCCGTTCAAAAGGAATGGTCGTTATATAAGACTATTCTTCCCTATCGCCCTGTTCTGAAAGAGCTTCACCTGGGTGGAGGTACACCGACCTTTTTTAATCCGCAAAACCTCGACTTGTTGATTAGCTCGATTTTGAGCGATGTCGACATTCATTCGAAGCATGAATTTGGATTTGAGGGACATCCCAACAACACATCCCGGGAGCATCTTCGCGTCCTTTACGACCAGGGCTTTCGGCGCGTGAGCTTTGGAGTTCAGGATTTGGACCTGAAGGTTCAGCGGACGATAAACCGTGTACAGCCGTTTGAAAATCTGGAGCGAGTCACGGTTCTCAGCCGACAAATCGGCTACACTTCGGTGAACTATGATTTGATTTATGGTTTGCCATTCCAGACTGTCGAAACGATTCAACGGACCATCGAACAAGTGCTCACGTTGATGCCAGACCGCATTGCGTTCTACAGCTATGCGCATGTTCCATGGATGCGGCCAGGGCAGCGCGGCTACGAAAAGGCAGACCTTCCTGCAGATGTGGAGAAGAGACGCCTTTACGAAACAGGTAGATCGCTTTTGTTGGCGAAGGGGTACCAGGACGTAGGTATGGATCACTTTGCGCTACCACACGATGGCCTTTTTCGGGCGCAGCGAGAGGGCATGTTGCATCGGAATTTTATGGGTTATACGGCCACTGAGACGGAACTACTTCTTGGCCTCGGTGCCTCGGCTATCGGGGATGCGAAATATGCCTACGCGCAGAATATCAAGAAAGTCGAGGATTACCAGAAGGCCGTCTTCTCTAATACGTTGCCTATCGTCAAAGGACATCTTCAGACGCTGGACGATCTTGCGGTCAGGCGTGCTATCCTTGAAATCGCTTGCCAGGGGAAGATCACGCAGGCAACGTTGCTGCAAGTTGCCGATGATGATATTAACGGTGCTTTGCTGCAATTTGAGATGGAGGGGTTGATCGAAAGGAACTTTGATGGGTACAACCTCACATCGTCAGGAAGGTTGTTTATTCGGAATATCTGCGGCGCCTTTGATCGAAGATTGCGGAAATCGACGTTTACGGATTCGCCTGTCTTTAGTCGCGCCATCTGAGCGCGTGCTAGATTGTTGCGGGATAATATATAATCCGAAAATGACCGACCAACAGCCTTTGCATGGAGCAACGGTTCGGCTGGTGCCTGGTCCCGCTTTGATCCACGAATTGGTTAACTATAATGGCTCTTCGATTTGCTGGTTGCGCTTGAAATCATCATTGTTGGCGGATTACTCGTTTCTCTGCATTCCCATCCTAATGCACTTTTTTGGCGTATTCGGCTACTTCCTTTGGTACAGGCTTTTGTAATTAACCGAAATATCCTAATTTGACTTTGAGCCTGCCTGCTAGCGACCACTTTTTTCCACATTTCAAGGGATCGGACTGTGCTGTTTGTATGATATAAATCATAGCCACCGTATGACTCGAGTCATAATGGCCGTGTTTGTTATAAGATACTTTTGAATCACAAACGCGAAAAGACTTGAATTTTCTTATGGTAACCTGTAAAACCTGCAAACTATGAAATCGTTGACCGCAATGCTGCTACTGGTGGGCGTGTTCTATGCATGCGCGCCTGATCGTTCCAATGAAAACACAACGGCTGAAGATGATCCCTATGGTGCTGTACCAAACCCTGGAGACGCGGTGAAGCCGAACGTGGATGAAGGCAAGGGTATCGGTGCCGTCAAGGAGGTGACGCTTAATACGCCCCTTGAACAAGAACGAATCTCTCGAGGAAAAGCAATCTATGAGATGAAATGCCAGGCCTGTCATCGCCTGGACGAAACTCGTGTGGTCGGGCCCGGTTGGAAAGGTGTAACAAAGAATCGGAAACCCGAGTGGATCATGAACATGATTACAAACGTCGACGTTATGCTCGACCAGGATCCGGAAGCGCGCAAGTTGCTTGAACTCTGCCTTACGCGCATGCCAAACCAAAACGTAAGTATTGGCGATGCCCGGGACATCCTTGAGTTTATGCGTCAGAACGACGGAGAAAAATAGGACCCATAATCTTCTTAATTAACCTCGTACCATGAAAAACAGAATGCTGTTGGGAATGGCTGGCCTTATTGCGGCCTTCTCGATGTTCGGTTGCAAACCTCAGGGACCTGAGTCGGCCGCTAC
>CAZIAG010000065.1:0-12176 GCA_964537375.1 uncultured Roseivirgaceae bacterium | reverse complement strand
TGCCTTTCAAGATGTCTTCGGTATACAGGAGCTGCCGCACAAGCTTTTGTTTTTCCCGGGGCAATCGCTCTTCAACGCGGTGAAGGAACAGCATCGCCTCGTCAAAGAGGCGTTCTTTCGAACTAGCGGTCTTCAACACTACGGTGTCGGCGAGTTTGTTAAGCACGGATATTTCGTCGGCCTTGAGATCCCGGGCCGTGTATACGATCACGGGGATGCGGTTGAGTCGCTCATTTGCCTTGATCTTTTCGAGCAGTTCGAGGCCACTCATGTCGGGGAGGCCGAGATCCACGATCAGACAGTCGAAATGATCGCGGCCTAGCATCTCGTATGCTTCCTGTCCCTTGTATGCGGAGAAACATTTTACGTCGCCGTTGCCGATCAGTTCGCGGATGGCGTCGTTTTGCTGTTTGTTGTCTTCAACGATGAGCAGGCGCTTAAGCTTTTTGTCGCGGAACGACTCGATGCGGTCGAACGCTTCGTTAAGTCTTGCGGCAGATACCGGCTTCTTGATGTAATCGAACGCGCCCATGGCCAGGCCTTTGCGACGTTCGTCGTACGCCGAGATAATTTGAACGGGAATGTGCCGCAATGCGGGGTCGGATTTGATCTGGCGCAATACTTCAATTCCGTCCATAACGGGAAGATGAATGTCGAGGAAGATGGCCGTCGGCCGGTAGTGACGAACGAAGCCCAACACCGACGGACCTTCCGTCACAACGATACCCTTGTAATCGCGTTCGCGCACGATGTCGAGAAGAACATTGGCAAACGATGGATCGTCTTCCACAATGATAATCACCTTGTCTCTGTCGCCGATGGTGTTCCTATCGTCGGGGACAATGCCTGACTGCAGGACGGTACTGGTATTTGCCGGTGTGGCCGATGATGGCGGCGTTGGCGTGCGGAGCCTGACTTCCACTTGCTTGCCAATGCCGGACTCGACGGGTGCATTGAAATCCCAGGGCAGGTGAAGGGTGAAGGCGCTTCCTTGCCCTTCTTCGCTGGTGACCGTGAGATGACCACCCAGTGCCAGCGACAATTCGCGACTGATGGAAAGCCCAAGGCCCGTTCCGCCGTACTTGCGTTTTGTAGATCCGTCTGCCTGCTGGAATGCTTCGAAAATGAGTTCAAGCTTGTCGGGCGGTATGCCGATGCCGTTGTCCCTTACGGTGAATGCCAGGTGTGAGTCATCTTCCGATTTGCTGATCTGCAGCGTAACGGTGCCGCGCTCGCGGGTGAACTTGAACGCGTTGGAAAGCAGGTTCTTTAATATCTGTTCGACGCGCTGGCTGTCGGTGGTAATGCGCTGCGACTGGAGTTTCTTTGCGCCTTCGATCTTGAAGGCGATCCCCCTGGAGTTGGCGACCTCCTCGAAGAGGGGCGTGAGGTTGTCAACGATTTCCTTGACCGTAGTCTCTTCGATGTCCAGCTGCAGTTTTCCGGCCTCTACTCTCGAGAGGTCCAGTATTTCGTTGATCAGCTCGAGCAAGTCGGCGCCCGCCTTGTGAATGTTCCTGGCATACTCGACATCCTTTTTACCCAGCGTCTTGTTCTTGTTCTCCGAAAGGAGCTGAGAGAGAATGAGGATACTGTTTAGCGGTGTCCTGAGTTCGTGCGACATGTTCGCCAGGAACTCTGATTTGTATTGGCTGGTAAGTTCCAGCTCCCGCGATTTTAGTTCAACCTCATCCCGGGCTTTTTCAACTGCACGCTTTTGTTGTTCGAGTTGATTGGCTTTCTCCTCAAGTTCGACGTTGACCTGCTGAAGGTCGGCCTGCTGTGCCCGCAGTTCTGCTTCGCTTCGCTCGAGCAGTTCCGTTTGCGCCTGCAGCTCCTCGTTGGTCTGTTTCAATTCCATTTGTTGCGACTCGAGTTCTTCCGACTGTCGTTGCGTCTCTTCAAGGAGTTCGGCGACTTCCTGTCGCATGCGCGCTGAAACCAAAGCAATAGCGATGTTATTGCTCACCAGTTCCAGGTACTCACGTTGTTCGGCGGTGAAGGTCTGAATGGTTCCCAGTTGGATGACCCCCGCGATCTTGTCTTCATAGATGGCCGGGATGGCGAGGATGCTTTTTGGCCGGATTTGTCCGAAGCTCGTGGCGATGTTGAAGTATCGGGGTTCAATATCCTGCAACAGGATCGGCTGTCGGTCTTGTGCACACTGCCCAACGGTACCTTCGCCGAAGGTGATGGTCTCCGCGCCCTGTTGGCCGACTGCTTTCCCATCGGCATAGCCTCCGACCTTGCGAAGTGTGTTGCCGTCGGCGATGTAGAGTGCGCCGAGCTGAATGTTGAGGTATTTGGCGAAATGTGAAAGGATAGCGTCGCCGAGTTCGGCGAGTGTTTTGTTGCCCTGCATGGTTTCCACCAGTTCACTGCTGGCGCTGAGCGTCGCATTCTTTTTCTGCGCCTCGCTCTCTGCGCGACGCAGTGCATTCAGGTTGACACGGATAATAACGTACACCACGCAAAGAATGCCGACTATGACTGCAATGAGGATGAGAAACTGAACGTTGAAGGTATCGGCATTTTCCTGGCTCGTCTGCGCGCGTCGTTCGAGACGGGCTACCTCCGCCTCCCTGGAGTCATTGATGACCTTCCTGATTTGATTCAGAATCCGTCGCGTATCGCCGCTGATTACGAGGCGTTCAGCTGCCGCCAGGTCGGTGTCGCGGAGTGATATACAGCTGTCGAGGTGGCGAATATGATTGGCGGAGAGCCTTTCCAGTTGGTCGACATTTACGGTGAGTTCAGGAGTTGCAGCAGTGAGTTCACGCGCTCGCATGATCTCGTTGGTGAGGCCGGCCTTGGCATCCGTGAAGGGCTGGAGAAAATCTTCCTCACCGGTAAGCAGATACCCGCGAGCGCCCGTTTCCGCTTCGACCGCCCCGATGAGAACCTGGTCGAACGCGTGGAGCACTTCGTGAGAGTGGTTGACGCGGTCGTTGCTCTCGAGGAATTCTTCACTTTTCCTGAAAGAGATGACGGCGATGACCACCACCGTGATAGCGCAGGCGACAAATCCTGCGAGGATCTTGGTATCCAATGTGAGTTTCATGGGTGCAGCGTTGAGCGAAAAAATTTGAACGTATCCCAGGATGATTTAAGGCGCCCCGACCGTTGCGCACTGAGATGGGTTCATGCTAAAGGGTAAAGATAGAAAATTGGCCTTACGTGGCAACCGCGCCCGGCAAAATTCGCCTGCTGAATAGCGAAGGCGTTATTGCAGAAAGTTGAGGACTTCAATTGCGCTGAACAAAGAACGCTATTCATCGAGATACCATTTTTACCGTCAGGCAGTCCAACCGGATGAAATATTCCGCACAAACCGGTGCCCCTGACCCTCTTCAGGGTCCCTGGAGGGAACTGGTGTTCCTGTGAACGGGCGCGGTTCGAACTTGATCTGGATCAATGCTTATGAGCGTAATCAGTCCTAACTTTGGTGAAAGAAAAGGAGCGGTTATGGAGAGCAGCGAATTGATACAAATCTACGGGCGAAGGTTTACGCCACTTGCGAAAATCATCGCGATCCTTGTCTTAATTGCCATGGTCATCCTGTTCATGCTTACAGGGAGTGACACAGCAGAGACGCGCGAAATTCCCGCTATCGAGAGCTCCAGCGCGTGCATTTTACCGCGTGGTTCAGATTTTCAACGTCATCCTTTTTAAGCGTCGGTTCATCGGTTGGCGAGTGACTATTGGCTTCCGGCACTTTAAAGCCGAAACCGGCAACGTCGAAGCTTGACACCCGGAACAACATTGCGCCCTGAGCCGGTGAACCCTGAACTTGGCCCACTGGGGTCAGACAACAATTGGCACTAATTTGTATTCATTATGAAAACAGAAACCGATTATAAAGCACCCGCCGCTACGAAGATCGGACATGTTCATTTAAAAGTCTCCGATCTGGACAGAGCCCTTGCGTTTTACCGTGACTTGTTGGGCTTTGAGCTCACGATGATGTATGGAGACCAGGCTGCGTTTCTCTCAGCCGGAGGATATCATCATCACATCGGGCTGAACACCTGGCACAGCAAAGAGGCACCGCGAGCGAGGAAAGAGGGAGTGGGCTTGTATCACACCGCCATACTTTACCCGACGAGAAGAGATCTCGCTAAAGTATTGGACCGCCTGAGAGAAGCACGATATCCGCTCAGCGGCGCCTCCGACCACGGCGTCTCCGAGGCATTGTATCTCGACGACCCTGATGGCAACGGAGTGGAGCTATACTGGGATAAGCCCCGCGATCGATGGCCGACGAATGAAGACGGGTCGTTGACGATGTTTACACGCCCGCTGGATTTGGTCGGATTGTTGAAGGAGTTGGAGTGAATTGAATGAAATGTCTCCGGGAAAGTTTGGGTCGTCTTTTTTGCCTTCGATTGCTGATGAATGAAGAGCGGCCCGAGGCCAGCGAGCGCCGTGTTTCAGTAAGAGGATTGGAGAGTGAGAATACTGAATGCAGAAGTAGAAGGTTTTGAGGCAAGGGACAAGCCCCGATTCCGCGTTGCTGCATCGGGACAGGCTGTGCAGGTTGGAATGTTGCCGGTGGACAATGGACTCCGCCCTCAGTTGCTAATGCGGACCTTTTGTCGAGTTGCGTCCAGATTTTTTGTCACTTTCCCCGAATTGTCAGGAAAACCGAACGGCAACTCGCTTTCATTTTCTCTTTGTAGCGCTTAACTTAAGCTACCCATCTTTTTCTGAGTGCACTTCACGCAGTCGAGTGCTCAACGTGTTCTTGTCTGAACATTTGTTCATAAAGAATTCAAAAGTTGTCCATCGTTTAAGTATCATGAAGGAAACTGACGACCAGTTGGACGATAAAGCCCTTCGAAGACTATTGGTTTCGCGTCCCGCGAAGGCCATGAGGATTCTTTACGACCTGTATCACGATGGGTTGTTGAGAATCGCTGTCGGCCTTATGCACGACCAGGACGCGGCGCGCGACATCGTGCAGGATGCGTACTTTTACGTGTGGCGACACGCAAAGCGAATCGGGCGCAATCACCATCGCTCGATTCAGCATTACCTGGTAAAGATTGTGAAGAACAGATCAATTTCGCACTACCACGAACAAATTCTCGCCAATAAAAGGAAGCTGTTGGTCGCCGAGAGAAAGGATCGGTTCGAACAGCCGATTGAGACACGTTTGATTGAAATCGAGACAACCACTGACATCCGGAGTATCATTGAACGTTTCCCCAGGAGGGAATGGGAATGTTTAACCCTCAAGCTGGATGAGGAACTGAGCAACCAGGAAATTTCCGTCCGGCTGGGAGTTGGTATTAAGGCCGTGGAACGAAGTCTTACCAGTGCCAGGAAAAGACTCATCAGGGAATTGAGGTCGAGATTTAATATGAAAGTATAATCAAAACAGGAGGGGAGACTCAAGTTCTCCCCGGAAGATGGATATACATTTATGGATCGCGTGAAGCAAATCTTCAATGTGCTTTCCGGCCGTGCTAACCCGGAGGAGATCGCTGCACTTCAGCGTTGGCTGAATGAAAGCGAGGCAAACCGTGAGGAGTATGAAAATATTAAGCTGCTCTGGGTAAACACGATTGCTACGAATAGTAAAAAGCAAGTGAATGACAGCGGGTTTGAGCGGCTTCGAAGAAGGATGCGGGCGCATACAGTCAGGGCACGCAGGATAAAGGTCACCGCAGTTGCTGTTTTCTTTTCGATATCAGCATTCTTCGCGGGATATTTTCCTGGAACCTTCCAGTCGGGTCGATCACCCAGGGCGTGGCAGTTCAACCAGGCAAAACTTGTTGAGGTTATTCCCAGGCTGGAGAAAGCGTTTAATATCAGCATCCTGGTTGGCCATGAATCCCTGCTTGAATGCCGGGTTACGGCCACCCTTGTGGAGGTCAAGGATGTTCGGGAAGCAGTGTCGTCAATCGCACGTTCATTGAATCTTCACTGTGCGGAAAAAGGTGACGGGATATTCGAATTGAAAGGGAATGGGTGTGTTGACGAGCACTCTGTGTTGTGAACGCCGATCCTTATAGAATAGTCTCGCCTCGCTGTTGCGGTCGATAGGAGTTCAGCCATCGCGCATCGTGTCGCCACCGGTTTGCACATTGCTCATAAGTCGTGTGGATCTGTGCAGTCAATCGTTCGAGGTTTGACTGTAACGTGTCGACCTGGTCCATGAGCGTTCGCAACTCATGCGTTTTTTGCATATAGAAGAATTGGTTTACGCGCTGGTGCACTACGAGATCTCTCCGGTCGCAAAGATTGGCTACAAGCTTTTCCATTCGGTCGATAAGCTTCAATAGCTTTTGGCAGCGGTTCATGATGTGGCGGTGACATTAACAAACAGCGGAACAGACGGGGCCATGCCCATTTTTACCAAACCTTTGAGGAGACAAGTTTCTGGTTTGTGGCCCCGAATGTTCCGCTATGGGTTCCGTTTAATAAGTGACGTAAGTAGTGGAATTATATAGCGTTGGCGCCGGGATCTTTACAGCAATGCATACAACTTCCGGCCTTGACCCTAGGATTTTCTCTCGAAGGAGTTTTGCGACTGACGCAGGCGCACCAGTTTATAATCGATCTCGGTGCCGTTTGCCGACAATATCCACGGTTGATCGTTGTGTGATATAGCGCTGATCGCAGCGGCGGACAGGTCGGAGAATCTGCGAATCACATCATCAATTACGCCTAGCTCCCGTGCACTTAGCAGCGAACGATCCGGCGACTGCAACGGAAGATATCGAGTTTGGACATATCCCTGGTAACGGCATTTGATTCGCTGAAGGTCTTTTCTTTCCATTAAATATTGTAAGAACGACTCGATGAATAAAGGCACGGGTCCAAATGCCAGCTTTCTGTATCTCATGCCCGTCAGGTATTCCTGATAACGTTCATAATAATCGAAGTCAGCGAAATAGAGCATTTTGTACAACACGGTTTCACCCACGTTAGGTTTTCCGGCACATGCCTCCAGAAGGTATAATATGACGGTCCTACATTTTTCCGGAGTGGCTGAAACCCTCTTCAGCATGTCTGTTGCACTTCCCGGGAGCAGGCCGTGGCCAGTTTCATTTGCCAGGAAGTCATCTATGGAAAAGCCGAGCGCCTGAGCGATTGCCTTTAACTCAAGCGCGGATACCGTTCGGAGTCCCGTTTCAATCTTCGCGATAGCCGAACGCGAGATATCTGTTTGGCGGGCGAGATCCTCCTGCGAAAAGCCTTTCATTTTTCGAAATCGCGTGATCCGGTCCCCGAGAATCTTTTTCGTGATTGCCATGAAAAAGTTGAGTTAAAATTGAACAAGGACTTGGTTGTTTTCGGAACAATTTGCAAATTCGTTGACCGAATTGGTCATGTCAAAGATGATCAAATGAGGGACAAAATCCAAGCTCCGATCTAAGAGCATATTTATCAAGAAGTTATCATCGGCTCGTTATAAGAACATTAGGAGAATCGATATGAAAACATTTGGAGAACATATCAGGGATATCAGGAACGCCTCCGGCCTGCTGCTCCGGGAAGTAGCCGCCAGGTTGGAAATCGATCCATCCCTGCTCAGTCGAATTGAGCGTGGCGAAAAACGCCCTACCCGTGAACAGGTGCTCGAGCTGGCGAAGATATTACGCACAGACCGGGATGAACTGCTGGCCATCTACCTTAGCGATCGCCTTGTCTATCAATTACAAGGCGAAAAGGTAGCGCTCCGCGCCATTCAAATCGCGGAAGAACGAATCAGCTACGGCAGGTCCAAGCGCCGTTAAAGGAAAACCTGATTTGACGGCTTGATCAAATTAACCGATGGTTCAATAAAATGTGATTACCAACATGAAACAAAGGAAACTAACAAAAGACGGAAGTGCAGCAAGGACGGCCACACACGTTGAAACACCGGTGTTGCCCGGCTTGTTGGCAACGGAGTTCAGGCAATTTATTGAATACCATCCCGCCAAGGATCTTCGAAGAAACCTGAGAAAGATGTTACTGGAATTCCTGATGCATGACCGTTCGACGGAATCCATTTACCTCAAAGATTTCCTCTATGATATAGACGGGCTGTTCGATTTGATTGATGCCATCGAATCGAATGAAGAAAACGCCTGGGAACCAGCGCCAACGGCTTACTCGTCGAGGAAATCGATGTCGAAGTCCAAAAGGTCCGTCGGGTGAATGCCTAAGCCAAAGGCGAGGTCCACGATAGTGGCCAATCGTAAATCCTTTTCGCCTTTCTCGTATTTCTTGATGTCGCTGTAATCGACATCGCATCGGTGAGATAGCTCACGGAATGAAAGACCTTTCTTCTTTCGCACCGCCGCGAGGCGCTTGCCAAACCTGATTAATAATTCCTTTTTGTGTTTTCTTTCCATAGTCGCGCTAAACCAAGATGGTGTATAAGCAAAAAAATGTCGTGGGTTTATTGACCCACAGACGTTATTTCCTCATATTTGATTCAATAGAATCACGTTGAAAGACCATTCTTAGTTTCCAAAAAAGGAAAATTTCTGCATCAGAAATTCGATTAGGTAGATGAGCCACCACAGCGACGATACGGATGCATACCTCGTCGAGCAGCTTCGGAAAGGCGATTCCCGGGCTTTCGAGGCCATCTACCGTCGTTATACAAAGGAACTCTTCGGCTATGCGGTGAAAAAGATCGGTGTGCGGGAGGATGCGGAGGAGATCATTCACGACGTATTCGAGTCCCTCTGGAAAAGAAGGAACGGTCTGAGGATCACTTCCCTGAAGCACTACCTGTTTACTTCCGCGCGTTATATGATTCTCCGGTATTTCAGTCACCGGGGCGTTGCCCGCAAATTCCAGGAACACTACAGGCTTTTTGAAGCCGTGTACGAATCGACGGAGGATCAACCGAACCGCGACCCCCAGGCCATTCACGAACAACTGTTACAACATATTAAGGAACTTCCGGAACGATGCCAGGAAGCGATCAGGTTGCGCCTGACCGAACAATTGTCCAACGGTCAGATCGCGGAGCGGATGAACATAAACAAATCCACCGTCCAGTTGTACATTTCAAAGGCCTTCACCCACCTGCGAGGTTCGTACGATCGCATTTTTAGACCGGCCGAATAGATTTTTCAGCGGTTTACAGCATACTTTTTCGCCTGGAGTATATAAAAGGCCGAATACCGTCACTTATAATGAAAAGGCAACTGTGTTTCGTAAATTAGGAAACACCCGAAACCTTTTACTGCGATGGAAGAATCCCACCTGGATCGTCTTTTACAACGCTACGTCAGGGGCGACGTCTCGGCCGCCGAGCGCGCGAAGATTGAGGCGTGGCTTGATGCCCTCGGTGACGAGGGTGACGATCCGGAACTGACACGCGAAGAGGAGGACCGCATCTTTCACAAACTGACGAGTCATCTCACGGGCGTTGAAGAGGTCATTGCACAGGAACGCACGGACGCACAAAAATCCGTAACCTGGATTCTCAGGATCGCGGCATCGCTCTTGATTGTCGGGACCCTCGCGTACATGGGTTGGTACCTCGCCGCACCCACTGATGGAAGCGTGGAAATCGTTTCAACGAATGGGATTGATAAAGTCATTCTGAACGACGGATCCCTGGTATGGCTTCGCACAGGGAGCCAGGTACTCTACTATGAAAAGGCCGATGAAGCCGTACGCTACGCCTCCTTCAATGGTGAAGCATTGTTTGAAGTGTCAAAGGATCCGGACAGGCCTTTCATCGTGGAGTGTGGCGATACCCGAATAAAAGTGCTCGGTACGAGTTTCAACGTTCGGGCCGATGACGAGGTGGTGGAAGTTACGGTCCTGACCGGCAAGGTGAATCTTTCCAATTCCGAAAACACTGACGGGGTTGACCTTCTTCCACAGGAGAGAGCTGTCTGCCGTCGCAATGGATCTTTTGAAAAGATCACGGCAAGCCCGGGCGAGATCGCTGCCCTCACCCTGAACACTGATTATGACATGCAGTTCGTCAACACCAGAATGGAAGCGGTGTTTGAACGATTGGAGAATAAGTTCAACACGACGATCGAGGCGCGGAATGCGATGATCGCGGATTGCCGGATTACGATCGACCTTACGGACCAAACCCTTGAGCATTCGCTGCGGCTGATTTCCGAGGTGTTGAATATCGAATACGAGATCGGCAAAGCGAAGGTTGTGATTTCCGGTAATGGATGTAATTAGTCGAACCTAACCCAACCAGACGATATGCAGATACGCGAGAACGAATTCTTCGACTCCACCTGAAACAAAAAAGACCAGGAGTGTTGCAGCACTCCTGGTCTACACGCCGCGCGCCGTTAGCCCGCGGCTGACTCCCTCTTTTTCCAGTGACTATTCATCACGCGGATCGCCTTTTCCAAGGCGCAGAGGGTTGCTTTGTCTCATTTCGATAACAAAACAATTCAATTTATGAAAGAAAGTTTTACCGCAAAACTTTGGAAGGTTATGAAAGTATGTGCGGTTCAGGCGATGATCGCTGTCACGTTGTGGGGCGTTGTGCTATCTCACCCAAATTATGGCCAACTGCTCGACAGAGAGATCACCATTTTTTTCGAAGATGTCCCCTTTGAAAATGCGCTAAAGGAATTGGAGCGGGCAGGCGGGATCCATTTTGCCTACAGCATTGATCAACTGGAAGGTGAACCCAACGTTTCGCTCTCGATTCAGCATGGAACCCTTCGTGCGGCGTTAGACTCCTTGTTGACCGCGCGGGGTATTCGCTATAAAGTTCATGAAAAAGACAGGCTCATTACGCTGCGAAAAATCCCGTTCGAGACGATGGAGAGAGCGTCGGGCTCGCGGAATGAGGGCAATGGAGAACGCGCTTCGCGGTATTTGATTGACATCACCGGGACCGTCACGGACGCGGCTGGAGGAACGCCGATGGCGGGAGTGAACGTCCTGGTGAAAGGTACGACTACGGGCACGACGACTGACGCCGACGGTCAGTACCGTGTTGGCGCTGAAGCGAACGACCTCCTCGTGTTTTCCTTCATTGGATTTGAAACGGTAGAGATTCCGGTGAACGGCCGCAGTGTAATAGATGTGGTCATGACGCCGGATGTGTTAAGCCTCGGGGAAGTAGTGGTCAATGCCGGGTACTGGGAGGTGACGGAACGGGAGCGAACCGGGAACATTAGCCGTGTCACGGCCAGGGAGATACGCGATCAACCTGTAAACAATCCGTTGCAGGCGCTGCAGGGGCGGATGCCAGGTGTGTATATAGAACAACAAACGGGTGTACCCGGGGGTGCCTTATCGATAGAGATCAGAGGAAGGAACAGTCTCAGACCCGAAGCTAATCAGCCGCTCTATATTATTGATGGAGTTCCCTTCCCGTCGAACTCGCTGAATTCTACGTCCATCAGTTCGCCGATCCTGGGTGGAAACCCGCTCATTGCCCTGAACCCATTGGACATACAAAGCATAGAGATACTGAAGGACGCTGATGCTACGGCCATCTATGGCTCAAGGGGTGCAAACGGTGTGGTGCTTATTACAACGAAAAAGGGGAAAGGGACCAACACCTCTCTGGACGTCTCGTTCAATACCGGGTTTGCTCAAGTGGCGCAAGAAATGGATTTGCTTGGAACAGAGCAATACATCGAAATGCGAAAGGAAGCGTTCATGAATGATGGATTTTGGCCGCTGCCGGCATCCCTTGCTTTTCTTGCGCCTGACCTGACCGTATTCGACACGACGGCACATACGGATTGGCAAAAAGAACTAATTGGTGGAACGGCACGTACAACAAACGCGCAAATTTCCCTTTACGGGGGGAACGAGCAAACGAGATTTCTGTTTTCCACCGGCTACTACCGCGAAGGCACTGTCTTCCCCGGTGACGCAGCCTTTCGCCGAATTTCAGGTTCATTGAATGTAAACCATACCTCGGAAAACAGAAGGTTTAACGCCTCCGTTACTGTCAATTATTCGTCAAGTCGCAACAACCTTTATCCAGCTGATCTCACAAGGGAAGCATTGATGCTTCCACCCAATATGCCGCCTCTGAGGGATTCCTTAGGCGGCATCAATTGGAATTGGTCAAATCCATTTTTCTCAAATCCGCTTGCTAACCTGGAGAGAGTGTACCGCTCGAATACGCAGAACATTGTCACCAATGCCGCACTGAGCTATGAGTTGGTGAATGGCCTCGACTTAAAATTGACCACGGGCCACAATACCATGAACGTTAG